>DATMPT010000373.1:0-4809 GCA_035567355.1 Solirubrobacteraceae bacterium | reverse complement strand
GTGCCAACCACGCCCATGCGCACCATGGTAGCCGCGCAAGTCCTCGTCATCGTGCGACAGGAGCCCCGCGGCGCCGCGGTCACAAACAGGCTAGATGAGGCGTACGGTTAAGGGCCTTTGAGTCTCAACGCTTCGGTGCCTCGCTGAAGGCTGGGCGCGGGAAGCAACCGGCCTGCCACAAGGCCAGTAGCTTCTGGGCAGCGGGCCGGGGCTCAAGTCGTGCGAATGATCAAGACCGAGCAAGGCGCGTGATGGGATACCTTGTTGGGCACCGAGCCCAGCAAGAACCGCTTGGCGCCGGTCATGCCCTTGTTGCCGACCACGATCAGGTCGGCTTTGCGCTCCTCGGCGACATCCAGAATCGCATCGGCCGGATCGCCTTGGCGCGGATACACGTTGACCGCGACCCCGGCCGACCGGGCCACCTCGGCGGCGGCCTCGAGCGTCGCATCCACATCCTCGCGCGGGTTGATCGCCCATTGCAGGTCCTCGGGCATGTCACGACGCTCCTCGCGCAAGCGCTGCGAGGGCACCGGCTCGTATGCACTGACCAGCTCGATCGTCGAACCCACGAACTTCGCAAGGTCAACCGCTTGGCGTACGGCCTGACCGGCTGTGTTAGAGCCGTCGGTTCCAACCACAATCGATCTGAACATGACTCTCCCTTGGCGATGTTGGAGGCGCGTGACGCCGCCTTTGCGCCGATCATAGCCAGACGATCCGCTGTACGAGGCTCAAGCGAGCTTCGTAATGGCGATGATCATGCCTATCAGCACGAACACGACGATCGCTGCTTGCAGCCAGATCCAGGTGGGCGCCATCCCCGCGAAGCCTAACGCGGGCCGACGATCCGGGTGGTCGATGATCTGGGCGGGCGACGATCTGGGCGGGGGAGGATCGGGCGGCCCAACGATCTCGATGGCCGAGGATTCGGGGACGATGATTCGGGCCGGCGATTATTCGGCGTTGCGAAAGAGCGCTATGACCGTGAGCAGCACTATCTTCAAGTCCAACCCGAGCGACCAGTGGGCTATGTAGTAGTTGTCCCACTCGACACGTTCGGACAGCGAAGTCTTGCCTCGCAGCCCATGCACCTGGGCCCAGCCGGTGATACCCGACTTGACACGGTGGCGGTCGCCATAGCGGTAGACGACCGGCTCGAAGCGCCTCACGTAGCTTGCGCGCTCGGGGCGCGGGCCGATGAGCGACATGTCGCCGTTGCACACATTCCAAAACTGGGGCAGCTCATCGAGTGAAAGGCGGCGCAGGAGCCGGCCTACACCCGTGCGGCGGTCGGCCGAGGCGACTGAGACTTCATCCCCGTTTGCGGCGCTCGCGACCGAACCGTCAACGGGGGCGAGGAGGCCATCGGAACCGAGCATCTCCTCGGCCCACTCCGCGTCGCTCTCCCCTTGCTGGTCGGGACTGCCGCTCATGGTACGGAACTTGAGCATGTCGAACTCGCGCCCGTCGAGGCCTATCCGAGGCTGGCGGAACAGAACCGGACCACCTGTGGACAGCTTCACGGCGAGCGCCAGCAGGGCGAGCAGCGGCAGCAGCAAAAGCAGCACGAGACCGGCAACCGCACGATCGAGGCCGTACTTGATCGCGAACTGCCAGCCCTTGGGATCGACCATCGAAAAGCTCAGCAAGGGCAGGCCGCCGACGGTCTCATATCCAGCCCTGTGGTTCATGGTGTCGAACATGCGCGGCACAACGGATACCTCGATACCGAGCTCTTGACAGTGACGGATCAGGCGACTGATGCGGGCGTCTGCGACCGAGGAGAACGCCACGATCAGGTGCTCGACACGGGCACGCTCCACGATACGATCGAGCTCCTCCAGGGTGCCGAGCACCGGCACGTCACGACCGCCGACCTCGGCAACCGTGCGGGGATCGTCGTCCACGAAGCCGACCGGGATCAAACCGTACTCCGGATGGCTCTCGAGGCGACGGGCGACTTGCGAGCCGACCATGCCGGCGCCCATGATGAGCACCGGCTTTCCGATCAACCCAACGGCGCGGGCCCAGCGCTGGGCCTGGGCGAGCACGATGCGCCCGAACCCTACGAAGAGGAGCGCAAACAGCCAGCTGCGCACCCAGTCAGCCTGACTGGGCACATGGCCGTTGGAGAACAGTCCGATCATGGCTACCGCCATCGCCGCTACCGAGACGGCGCTGAGGACGGGGAGCAGTCCGTCGAGTACCAGCGTGCGCATTCTCGTTCTGTACAGGCCGCGTAGGAAGAAGAGCGCCATGACCATCGGTGGCATCGCCAAGAGCGGAGCCTCGTTCGCCGTAACCTGGAGGCCGCCCAGCGCGAGCAGCACGGCCGCACAGAGCATCGTGAAATCGACAGTGGGACGCAGCACATTCCAGCCCGGCTCCTCGAGCAGTCGCTGCAAGAGCCCGTGGAAGGTCCCCCAGGGTGCTGCCTGAGGGTGAGGAGCGACTCTTGCGCCGGGGCGCCCGGCGACGGGAAAGCTCGTGGTCTGCTGGGTGACTCGCATACGGCTCATCAGAGGGCCCTATCTGCGTATCGACACCCCAACGCAAAAGTTGTAGTCGTAGTCATCCGCTTTAGTAGTGGTGTAATCCCGCAAGGGCTTACGATCGTTTGGCACACTCGCATGGCCACCCGTTCGCAGATGCGATGCCCAGGCGGAGATGAGGATCGTGCGATGAACCTCTATGCATCCTTGCCCTGGTTTCTCGGCGGGCTTGGGTAAGGCCGCCGCTCAATCTCCTTGCAGTGAAGTTCTTCGCGTAGTGACCGCCATCGCCACCGCCTGTCATGCTCGGCCGCCAACGGCCACCGTATCTCGAGGACGATGAGCGATGCTCGAGGACACGCTAGCGAAGATGAGTCGAGATCCCGGTGAGGATTATCCGCAAGCATGTCATATGGACGTTAGCCAAGATGCGGAAAAACAACTATCGCGAGAGCCTCCGTGCGAACAACAAGGCCAAGACCATGGCGAGATCGAGGACTTCGCCGTCAAGCAGGCTCGAGCGATGAGGGCCGAGAGCGCCGACGATGAAGCCTGAGAGCGCCAATCTGGTCGAGTTCTACGACGAGTCCTACGCGCGCGAGGGCGGGCAGGCAGAGCTGTATGCACGCTGGCGGGCTTTGGGTGCAAAGGGCAAGGCTGACCACGCGATGAAGCTGTGTGGGCAAGCAGACATCCGGCCGGCCACGATCCTCGACGTGGGCTGTGGGGACGGCGCCCTGCTCAGCGAGCTGCGCCGCCGCGGGTTCGGCCGGAGCCTGCACGGTGTCGAGATCGCCGAGGCCGCCGTGAGGATCGCGGGCGAGCGAACCGAGATCGACTCGGTTGAGCTCTACGACGGCGTCCACCTGGATGCGCCCGGTGGGTCCTATGACCTGGGGATCGTCTCGCACGTGCTCGAGCACGTGGTCGATCCGGCGACCCTGCTGGCCGAGATGGGACGCGCCTGCAAGGCGGTCGTGATGGAGGTGCCGCTCGAGGCCAACGTGTCGGCGCGGCGCGCCGGCAAGCGCAAGCATGCCGAGGAGGTAGGCCACCTGCAACGCCTCAGCCGTGACTCGGCGCGCGCGATCATGGCCCGGGCTGGCTTGCAGATCGCGGGCGAGCTCGAGGACCCCCTGCCATTGCGTGCACAAAGCTTCTTTGCCCAGACGCCGATGGCACACGCCGCAGCGGTGGCCAGATGGGCTGTGCGAAGCGGGCTACACCGGCTCTCACCGCCTGTCGCGAGGAGGTTGTTCACGGTGCACTACGCGTGCCTGTGCCTGCCGCGCTAGATTTAGACTGGCTGCCCAGCCAAATCAACGCACGAGGAGCTAGGACATGGCGAGCACAGCGATACCGACGACCCAAGACGCACCCGTGGAGAGCCTCCCGGTTGACGCCATCTCCTACGTCGACCTGTATGCCCGCTGGGAGCGAGGCAACTGGAGCGCGATGGACCTTGACTTCTCAGAGGACGCCAAGCAGTGGCGCGAGAAGTTCACAGAGTTCGAGCGCCAAGCGGCGCTGTGGAACTACGCCCTGTTCTTCTGGGGCGAGGACGCCGTGGCGGACAACCTCTCGCCCTACATCGATGCGGCGCCGCTCGAGGAGCAGAAGTACTTCTTGTGCACCCAGCAGGTCGACGAGGCCAGGCACGCGGTCTTCTTCAAGCGCTTCATGCAAGAGGTGTGTGGCGTCGGCGACGGTTCGATGGACAGCGGCCTGCGAGCGATCAAGCCGCAGCTGACCCCAGGCTTTCGCAAGATCTTCGACCGCCTCGACACGATGGCCGACGAGCTGCGAGCCGACCGCTCGCCCGCCAAGCTGGCAGCCGCCGTGACGCTCTACCACGTCGTGATCGAGGCATCCTTGGCCCAACCGGGACAGCACTTCATCTGCAGCTACCTCGAAGATCGGGACGTCCTGCCGGCCTTCAGGCAGGGGATGCAAAACATCGCCGCCGACGAGCAGCGCCACATCGGCTTTGGCGTGAAGCTGCTGGCCGACCTCAAGCGCGAAGACCCCGTGGGCGTGCCCAAGGCGGTGGCGAAACTGTTGCGTGAGGTCACGCGCTACACCGCCCAAGTCCTGATGCCCCCAGGCTGGGACGAAAGCTACATAACGGTCTTCGGCGCGACCTACGACGAGGTGGGCGTTGAAGGGCTGACGTCGATGACCACCAAGCTACGCTCAGCCGGGCTGGCGGCCGACACGCTGCCGGGGCCCGCGCTGCTGCCACCGGGACTGTCGCCGGTCGAAGTGTCCCAGCGCGGGCGTGCGCTCGCCCAGGCCGGCGTGATCGGAGTGCGCG
>DATMPT010000372.1:0-5927 GCA_035567355.1 Solirubrobacteraceae bacterium | reverse complement strand
AACAAGGTGATCGTGCTCTATCGAGCCCGAGCGCGATCGCTGCATCGTCCAAGGAAGGATCGCCTGAGTAGCGCTCGACAATGCGGCATGTGCTGCCTGATATAATTTTATATATCATGCTCGGCGAACTGATAAGAGAGCATCGCGAGCAACTCGGACTGAGCCAGCGTTCACTTGCCCTTCGGGCGGGCACGACGCAAGCGGCGGTGAGCAGAATCGAGCGCGGCCTCACGGAGCCAACCTGGGGCACCGTGCGCGCTCTCCTTACGGGGATGGGCCTCGAGCCAGAGTTGCGCACACGCAGGTTGCGGGGCAGGTGGGATCCCGTTCACCTGGCGGCGTCTCGTGAACGCTCTCCAGGAGAGCGACTCATGCTCGCCATCTCTGCGAACCGCTTGGCCGGGCGCCTCCGGCATGCAGGACGGGAGGCACGCAGTGGATCGTGATACGCCGCTCGACGCGCAACGGATCCTCGAGGTGCTAGCCGAGCATGCCGTCGAGTACGTGATCGTCGGGGGTCTTGCCGTTCAAACCCACGGCCACGTGCGCACCACCGTAGACCTCGACGTGTTCCCCCTCCCCAGCCAAATCAACCTAGGGCGACTTGCGGATGCCCTGAACGCGCTCGATGCAAGGATTCTCAATCCCGGCAGCGAGGGCTTGAAGATCGATGCCGCCATGTTGCCTCGAGCGACTCTGTGGCAGTTCGCGACACCTCATGGAGCCATCGATGTACTGCATGACGCACCCGGCGCCCCTCCATACAGCGATCTACGCGATCGAGCTCTCGAAATCCGCCTTGGAGAGCTGAAGCTCGCGGTCGCCGGGCGCGACGACCTGATCGGCATGAAGCGCGCGAGCGCGCGTTCGGTGGATCTCGAAGATATCGCCGCTTTGGCCGAGCTGGACGCCGGCCCGAGCTCTTAAGCTGCTGTCGGAACGCGCGCGCCGTCGGCGGTCGACTCGCCCATGGCCGGCACATAGCTCATCGCGTGCTCGGCCAGCGCGGTGATCGTCAGGCTCGGGTTGACGCCCACGTTGGCCGGGATCGCCGAGCCGTCGCACACGAGCAGGTTCTCGTAGCCGAACACTCTCTGGTGGGCGTCGACCACGCCGTGCTCGGCGTCAACGCCGATCACGGCTCCGCCAAGGATGTGGGCAGTCGTGGGGATGTTCAAGGCCGCCTCGGTAAACGAGCTCTGGGCGATCCCGCCGGTACGCTGCGCAAACCATTCGGCGGCCTTGTTGGCGACCGGGATGAAGGTCGGGATCGGGCGCTCGGGGTCCTGTTCGGTGCTCAGCCACAGCGTTTTGAAAGGGCCTCGTTTGGGGCGCAGCGCGATCGCGTTGTCGAGCGTCTGCATCACGAGGAGGATGATCGTCCTGCGCGACCAGTTCTTGGGGCGCACCACCCGCGCGAAGCGCCTCGGGTGGCGCACGATCTGCCCAAGCAGCTTCAGCGGGCGCGTCACGCGCGTCCCATCGCCCGTCAGCAGGGTGTTCAGGCGGCTCATCGAATCGCCGTCGTTGCCGTAGGTCACCGTCTCGATGTGGGTGTGCGGGTCGGGGTAGATGCTCGAGGTGATCGCCACCCTTTTGATGAGGTTCTCCGGGTAGTCCTCGGGTACCGTCACCGCCAGGATCGCCTCGCTGTTGGTCCTCACCAGCTCGCCCAGGCGGGCCGAGAGGCGCGGCAGCGAGCCGCCCAGGCGGCAGCGCTGCAACAGCATGTTCGTACCAAGCGGGCCGGCTGAGACGACCACGCCACGCGCCCTTTGCACCTGGCGCTCGCGGCGCACCCAAGCGCCCGAACGCACGCTTTCGACCGCAAAGCCCTCGCTGCCGTCGCCCGGGCCTAGCGGGCGGATGTCGATCACTGTGCGTTCGGGGCTGACCTTCGCGCCGCGCTTCTCGGCCAGGTAGAGGTAGTTCTTGACAAGCGTGTTCTTCGAGCCGTGCGGGCAGCCCACCATGCAGCGCCCGCACAGCGAGCAGCCGGTGCGGTCAGGGCCCTCGCCGCCGAAGAACGGGTCGGGCACCGTCTTGCCGGCCTCGCCCTCGCCGCCAAAGAACACCCCTACGGGCGTCTTTTTGTAGGTGTCAGAGACACCCAGCTCATCGCCCAGCTCGCGCAACAGCTGGTCGGCGGGGTCGTCGTGCGGGTTCATCGTCACGCCGAGCATCCGCTGCGCCTCCTCGTAGTGGGGCGCCAGCTCGGCCTCCCACGCGGCGATCTCCGACCACTGCGGGTCCTCGAAGAACTGCTTCGGCGGCACGTACAGCGTGTTGGCGTAGCCGAGGCTGCCGCCGCCCACGCCGCAGCCGCTCACGACCGAAACATCTTTGAAGGTGGTCAGCCTGAAAATGCCCTTCCAACCGATCTTCGGGCGCCAGAAATAGCGCTTGTAGTCGCCGGTGGACTCGGGGAACTCGTGGTCGGCAAAACGCCTTCCGCACTCCAGCACGCCGACCTCGTAGCCCTTCTCGGAGAGGCGCAGGGCGGAGACGCTGCCGCCGAAGCCCGAGCCGATCACCAGCCAGTCGTAGTCAAAGTCCCCTCGCATTGCCTGCTCCAGCTTATTGGTTGTCCGGCCAATTTTCATCGGCTCGCTCCCGGGCCGCCCATCCCGGGCTCTGCGTGCGCTTGTCATCGTCAGGCGCGGCGCGGGTGTGAAGGGCTCGCGAAGCTATTCGGCGCGAGCTCCATCTGGCGCTATATTCCGTGAAGTAATGGCTGTCGAGCGGGTTGGCAACAAGCCCTGCGGAGGGCGCTACGGCGACATCGTCCAGTCGATCGGCAACACGCCGCTCGTGGAGCTGCCGCGGCTCTCGCCCAAGCCGGGCGTGCGCATCTGGGCAAAGCTCGAGTCGCGCAATCCCACCGGCTCGGTGAAGGACCGCGTCGCGCGCGCCCTGATCGAGGACGCCGAGGCCCAGGGCGCGATCATGCCCGGCCAGACGATCCTCGAGCCCACCTCCGGCAATACCGGCATCTCGCTCGGCATGATCTGCTCGCGCAAGGGCTACCCCTTGAAGGTGGTGATGCCCGAGAACGTGACCCCCGAGCGCACGCAGCTTCTGAAGATGTACGGCGCCGAGATCGTCTACTCCGAGGGCTCCAAGGGCTCAAACGGGGCGGTCGAGAAGGCCTTGGACATGGCCGAGGCCGACTCCTCCTACTACATGCCCTACCAGTACGGCAACCAGGCCAATCCGAACGCCCATTACAACGGTACGGCCTTGGAGATCCTCGAGGAGCTCGACGAGGTGTCCGCGTTCGTCGCCGGCCTCGGCACCGGCGGCACCTTGATGGGCAACGGCCGGCGCCTGAAGGAGACCTTCGGCGACGCGGTCAAGATCGTCGCCGCCGAGCCGATGCAGGGCGAGCCGGTGCAGGGACTGCGCTCGCTCGACGACGGCTTCATCCCACCGATCATCGATCTCTCCATCTTGGACCGCAAGATCTTCGTCACCAACACCGACGCGATCCTGTGGACGCGCAAGCTGCTCGACGAGGAGAGCGTCTTCGCGGGCGTCTCCTCCGGCGCGATCGCGCGTGTGGCGGTGCGCATCGCGGGCGAGCTGGAGGAGGGCAACGTCGTCTTCGTCGTCGCCGACGACGGCTGGAAGTACCTGTCGAGCGGCATCTACACCCTGCCCGTCGAGGAGATCGAGAACCTCGACTCCACCGTTTGGTGGTGATCGTGCGAGGCGTCGTTCAGGTGTCGTCTGCGTCTGCGGGGGGTCTCTCGGCTATGTTCGCATGGGGCTCTGAGCTGGGTTGTATGTTCTTCGAAATGGGTGCCCTACGCGCGCGCACGCGTACGCGCGTAGGGCACCCCTGAGAGAGACATGGACATCTCCCCTGAGATGCTCGAAGAGATCCTCGCGCACGCGCGCGAGGAGGTGCCCAACGAGTGTTGCGGCGTGGTCGGAGTCGTCCCAGCAGCCGGTGGCGAGCCGGCCCGGGCGATGCGCGTACGGCGCGCCCGCAACGTCCACGCGAGCCCCAAGCGCTTCGAGATCGATGGGCGCGACGTGATCCGGGCGATGAGCGAGTTCGAAGGGGCCGGCTGGGAGATCGGAGCGATCTATCACTCCCACACCCATACCGCCCCATACCCGTCGCAGACGGACATCAACTTCGCCGCCCACTGGCCCGGCGTCGAGTGGATCATCGTCGGGCTCGCCGGCGCCGCCGAGCCGGAGATCCGCTCCTACCTGATCGAGGAGGGCACCGTCCGTGAGGTGGAGATCGCACAGGTCGCGGCCTGAGCGCGAGCAGGCCCGCGGCGAGCGGGCGCAGAGCAAGCAGGTGCACTTGGTCAAGGTCGCCTATGCCCGCAACCTGGCCGAGGCCGAACTGATCCAGGGCCTCTTGAGCCAAGAGCACATCCCCAGCATGCTCAAGCGCAACGGCGGCTTCGACGTTCCCGACTTCCTCTCGGCCGGAGCGCGCGATGTACTGGTGCCCGTCTCACAGGCCGACAGAGCCCGAGAGTTGCTCGCTTAGCGATCCCTATTGCTGTTCCTGCCGGCACATGTGCCGGCAGGCGGGGAGGTGCATGCACCTCCCCGTTCCGAGTCGTGCATGCACGACTCGGCCACCCGGCGCATGCGCCGGGTGGGCTCCGAAGATCTAGACCAAGACGGGCTGGCCCAGCGGCTGGCCGGCCTCGCGCGTGATCGCCTCGATCTCTTCGGCGGCGCGCTCGAACTCGCCGTCGGAGAGCACCGGCGTGCCCTCGAAGGGCAGTTCGCGCTGCAGCTCGAGCCACGAGCTGCACACGCCGTACTCGTCCTTGACCTTGACGGTCACCGGACGGGGGATCCTGTAGGTGCGCAGCAGCAGCACGTGCAGGGGATGGCGCCGCTTCCATTCCAGGCGCTTCTCGGCGTAGTCGGGTGTCCACACGTAGAACGGCGACAGCGCATCCACGCAGCGCGGGTCGGAGATCGTGAAGTGTCCGGCCACTTCGGCCCAGGCCCTGATGCGCACGCGCTCAGGCTGCTGGATGCCGCCTTCGACGCTGAACGCCTGCACCGGCGGCTCGACGTCGTTCCACACGCCTTCCTCCAGCGCCCTGCGCAGCTCCGGCTGGTGGGACTCGCGCACGAGGTCGTTGCGCTGGTGGTCGAATGTGGGGTACAGGAAGAAGCGGTCGTGCTCGAGCTTGAAGTGCTTTTCCGGCTCGCGTATACCGCCCTTGCGCAGCGTGATCAGCTGCTCGCCTTCGGCGAGGGCGCGGACGGTGACCGCCCATTCCTTGAGAGCAATTGGCATCTTGAAAGAACCTGAATACGAGGGATCGTGTGAAAACCGCGTTACCCCGTCCGTGCCGCCCCTAACAGGCCGAAGCACGGGGTGTCGCTCCCTTAAAGATACGAAATCCGAGCGAAAATCCCAAATCCCCTGCAAATCGGGGGTTTTTCTGACGTATGGCGGCTGTCGGCGCGGAACGTCGGGTGATTGGGGAGCAGAAGCGATGGCGTTTTTTGCGGCCGCTTGACGCCATAGACTGCTCAAAGACAGCGGCCCGCAAAGCCCTCGGCGGCCTCGATCAGGGCGGCGTAGTCCTCGGCCGCGTGGCCTCTGCCCATCGTCGCGGCGAGCAGGTCGCGGGCGTGGGCGGCCGCCGGGAAGGGGATCCCGGCCGCCTGCGCTTCCTCCAGGCACAGACGCACGTCCTTGAGCAGATGCTCGGTCTTGAACAGCGTCTCGTAGTCGTGCGCGCGCATCGCCCCCGCCTTCATCTGCAGCTGGGCCGAGGCGCCCGAGCCGCTCATCGTCACCCGCACGAGCGCGTCGAGGTCCACGCCGGTGGCATCGGCCAGCAGCAGGGCCTCCGCTACGGCCACCGCGTTGGCGGCCCCCAGCGAGTTGTTGATCAGCTTCAGCATCTCGCCCTGTCCCAGCTCGCCGACGT
>DATMPT010000371.1:0-3071 GCA_035567355.1 Solirubrobacteraceae bacterium | reverse complement strand
GCTGGTCTACGTGCGCGGACGGGGCATCGTCCTCTCCGAGCCGTCGGTCGTCGCGATGGACTCGCGCAACGGCGAGGTGCACGCGGTCGGCATCGAGGCCAAGCGGATGCTCGGGCGTACGCCCGGCACGATCCAGGCGATCCGCCCGCTCAAGGACGGCGTGATCGCCGACTTCGACGTGACCGAGGAGATGCTGCGCCACTTCATCCAGAAGGTGCACCAGAACCGCTGGGCGCACCCGCGCGTGGTCGTGTGCGTGCCCTCGGGCGTCACCGGCGTCGAGAAGCGCGCCGTCGAGGAGGCGTGCCTGTCCGCCGGCGCGCGCACGGCGTATCTGATCGAGGAGCCGATGGCGGCCGCGATCGGCGCCGGGCTGCCGGTCGGCGAGCCGACGGGCTCGATGGTCGTCGACATCGGCGGCGGCACCTCCGAGGTCGCGGTCATCTCGCTCGGCGGGATCGTCGTCTCGCAATCGATCCGCGTCGGCGGCGATGAGATGGACGAGGCGATCATCAACTACGCCAAGCGCGAGTACAAGCTCTTGATTGGCCAGCAGACCGCCGAGGAGCTAAAGCTCGAGATCGGCTCGGCGTGCGCGATGGAGGAGGAGCTCCAGGCCGAGATCCGCGGGCGCGACATGGTCGCCGGCCTGCCCAAGACGGTTGTGCTGACAAGCGAGGAGATCCGCCAGGCCCTGGAGGAGCCGCTCTCGCAGATCATCGAGGCTGTCAAGGAGACGCTCGATCGCACCCCGCCAGAGCTCGCCTCGGACATCATGGATCGCGGCATCATGCTGGCAGGCGGCGGGGCTCTGCTGCAGGGGCTCGATCAGAGATTGCGCGAGGAGACGCAGATGCCGGCGCACCTGGCCGAGTCGCCGCTCACATGCGTAGCGGTGGGGTCGGGGCGCTCGCTGGAGGAGTTCGAGGCGATTCATCGTTCCAATCGCACCTCGCGCAATCGCCGGCGACGATGAGCCGGGCGGCCGCTCTCGTGCCTGCGCGACCCGGCAGCGAGCGTCCGTCTGTCCGGCGCGCAGCCGGCAACGGCGCGCTTGGCGGGAGGTGTCGCAGCACACTGGCGTTCGGGCGCTGGGCTCGCGAGTACCCTGTCCGATGAAGACAGCGGAAGGTTCTTACTGGTGTACAACAAGACGGTCCGGCGCAGGCGCGCGGTGCTCGCACTGCTCGTCGTGCTTTCCCTGATATTGCTGAGCGCCTACTTCGGCGAGGCCCCAAGCGGTGGCCTGCATTCGGTGCAGCGCGGGTTTCTGACCGTGGTCTCGCCGATCCAGGACGGCGCCAACAAGGCGCTGAAGCCCGTGCGCGATCTGTTTGGCTGGTTCGGGAGCACCTTGAAAGCCAAGGAACAGAACGGCGAACTACGCAAGCAGCTCGCCAAGGTGCGCCAGGAACTGACGGCCAGGCAGGCTGGCGAAGTCTCCTCCCGGGAACTGCTGAAGCTCTATCACCTGGATACCGCGCTCAGCATCGCCGACTACCATCCGGTCACCGCCACGGTCATCTACCAGTCGCCCAACATCTGGTACTCGACGATTACGATCGACCACGGCTCCTCTTCGGGAGTGCGCGTCAACGACCCCGTGATCGCCGACGGAGCGCTGATCGGCAAGGTCACGCGCGTGGTCTCCGATGGGGCGCTCGTGAGCTTGATCACCGACAGCGAAGTGGAAGTGACCGCGAAGATCAGCGCGACCGGCGAGCGCGGCATGGTGCAGCCGGAGGTCGGCGAACCGGGGCGCCTGTTGATGCAGTACCTGCCCTCGACCAGCTCGGTGGTGCCCGGCGACTATGTCGTTACCTCGGGCACCATCTCCAGCAAGGGCGAATCGCTCTTTCCGCGGAACATACCGGTCGGCCAGGTCACCTCGGCGAGCGAACAGAGCGGTTTCAAGTCGGTCGAGGTCCGCCCGCTCGCCAACTTGCACGGCCTTGACGTTGTCCAGGTGCTCACCTACGGCTCCGGCTCGCGCGCCGAATCGCTGAGCAGCCTGGCGGCCAATCTCACGCCGGCGCGTCAGTTGGGCCCCGAAGAAGAAGCCCAGGGTGGACAGATCGCGCAGACGGGCGGCGGCGGGTGACCGTTGAGCTGATGACGGTTGGGCGCCCGCCGGCCGGCTCCGCGTGGCTTCCGGGGTCTTTGCTGTGGCGTGTGGCGCTGCTTTCGGTGGTGGTCGTGTTTGTGCAGATCAGCGTTGTCTCGGAGGTTCCGGTGTTCGGCGTCAGCATGGATCTCTCGCCGCTGTTGGTTGCCTTCACCGGGCTCTTGTGCGGCTCTGTGGTGGGCGCGGTCGCTGGCTTTTGCGTCGGCCTGCTGATCGACTTGATGTTGATGCAGATGCTCGGCGTGACCTCGCTCACGTTCACGATCATCGGTTTCTGGGCCGGTCGTCTGCGCGAGCTGCGCGATCCACAGGCAGCCCTCACGCCCCTGTTCGTCGGCGCGGCCGCCGCCGCGACGGCGATGGTCGGCTATTCGATCATCGAGTTCCTGCTCGGAGTGGATGCACCCGTGAGCCTCGAGCTCCTGCGCGAGATCGTGATCGGCGTGCTCGTCGACACGGTTGTGGCGCTGCCCATGTGGGCTTTGGTGCGCCGCTGCCTGGTTGGGGGGCTGCCCGAGGATCCACGCCGGCGTCGCCGGCGCGCCTATGCGACCGGTGGTCTGAGCCCGCTCTCGCAAAGCAGGGGAGGCACGCGTTGAGCAGTATCGAGCGCCTGCAACCCACTGAACCGTGTGGTGGCCCCGTCTCCCCCCAGCTTGCCCTGCGCGTGGCGATCCTCGGCAGCATCGCGCTCGTGATGTTCGGGATCATCTTCTTCCGGCTGTGGTACCTGCAAGTGCTGACCGGCGAAAAGTATGTCCAGCAGGCCCAGGCCAACGACCAGCGCGGCCTGCCTATCGCGGCGCCACGCGGGGAGATAGTCGATCGCACGGGCACGGCGATCGTGGAAAGCGGGGTCACCAATGCGGTGCAGATTCTCCCGGGCGCATTGCCTGCGTCGGTCAAGGAACAGGCGGCCGACTACCAGAAGAAAGTCGGCGAAGCG
>DATMPT010000370.1:0-4773 GCA_035567355.1 Solirubrobacteraceae bacterium | reverse complement strand
TTCCCGCGCGGCTGAGCTATTCGAGGCCGAACTCGCCAGCGCCGCCGTGGCTCGAGCCAGTCCTTGCGGGCGAGGACTGGCTGACAACACGCTCTGGAACGAACTCATAAGCAGGTGCTTGGGCGACAGAGCGCGCCGTGCGCGCGGCGTGCGCGCGCGTTTGCGGCGAGCGCCGGATTGAGCTACGAACGTGCACATGGGCATGATCAGACGCCCGAGTCCTCGCATGAGCAAGAGGATTGCTCACGGCGACCGGAGCCGTACCGTGATGAGCTGGCGCAGTGCCGGGAGCACGTCCCAGTACCGCATAGCCGGCCCCGAGCACGACCACAGCGGTGACCGCCAGCTTGGCCGTAAACGAGCCCGAGAGGCCGCTCGAAGCCTTGGCGCCCGCACCCGCCGCGGCCACGCGCGCGGCCGTCGCGCCGGAGCCGGCTCCAGCGAGCCCGAGCGGTGAGAGAAACGGCAGCGGCAGCACCGAGGCCAGGCCGCGCAACGAGGCCACCTGGGCACGGCAGGCCGGGCACTCGCGACAGTGCGCCGCGGCCAGGGCGTGACGCTCACCCGCGGGGTCGAGGATGCCGAAGGCATAGGCCCTCATCAGCGACGCCCGCTCTTCACACCAGCCTCCCGCCTTGATCGTGTCGAGCAATTCGTTCAACTTGCCCGCCACCCCGGGCCGCCCGGCGCCCGTACCCTCCATCAGCTTGCCCATGCGCGACACGGTTATGCCCATCCGCTCGGCCGCCTCGGCGCGCGAGAGACCTTGCAGGTAACAGAGCGAGGCAGCCTCGCACTCACGCTTTGAGAGGGTGGCGCGCATCCCCTCGAAGAGGTGGCGCAAGCGCAGGCGATCGTCGAGCTCCGCGGCGAAGTCTCGTGCGGAGCCGTCTGAGCCCCGAGGGTACGAACGTCGATCCTCACCGTCCAAGACCCCGGCTCTGTCGCTCGCGCGATACTCGTCGATCGCGCGCCGGAACGTCACCAGCACGAGCCAGGCCGATGGATTCTCGACCTCCTCGCCTGACAGCAGAGTCGCGTACAAGCCGTGCCACGCCTGTGCGTAGCATGCATCCAGGTCGGCGGAATCGAGCTTGATGCCCTTGGCGTGCAACCGGGAGCGCACGATCGTGAGCACCTTGGCGCGCAGTCTCGCGAAGTCCTTGCGCAGCAGGCGCTCGGCCCGGTAGCGGCGCAGGTCGAGCGGCGTCACCGGCGGCGAAGATTGCGAATCGTTTGGATCATCCAATGAGATCCATCGGATGGACGGGCCGCCGCGGCCAATCCACGGATAGGCTTTCGACCAATCTCCGGGCCACCCACATCCACAGCACCCGCGCCACCCCCGTGCGTCGAGATCCTGGGCGTACCGCTGGCGGTGTCCGGCTACGACGAGGTGATCGCCTGGATGGACGCCATGATCGCCGCAGATGCGCGCGGATCGCTGACCGCGGCGGCCGTCAACTTGATCATGTCGGCCCACGACGACCCGCTCACGATGAGGGCCGTCCTGGACACCACCCTGGCGGTACCCGATGGCCAGCCGCTTGTGTGGGCCCTGCGCTTGCTCGGCAACGAGCGAGCGACACGCGTGTACGGGCCGGACCTGATGGCCCGCTTCTGCGCGCACGCAGCCGGCGCCGGCACGCAGATCTACCTATACGGGGGCCGCTCCCCCGAGGCGCTCGACCTGCTGATCGCGCGACTGGGAGAGCGCTTCCCCGGCTTGCGCATCGCGGGTGGCTTCTCGCCGCCGTTCCGTCCGCTCGCCGCCGAGGAGCGGGAGCGCGTCGTCGCCGAGATAGACGCCTCCGGCGCCCAGGTCGTGTGGGTGGGCACCGGCCAGCCCAAGCAGGAGCTGTGGATGCACGAGATGCGCCCGCTCTTGGCCGCCCCCCTGCTTGTCGGCGTGGGGGCCGCGTTCGACTTCCACGCCGGCATCGTCTCCCAGGCGCCCACCTGGATGCAGCGCAACGGGCTCGAGTGGGTCTACCGGCTCTCGCGCGAGCCGCGGCGCCTGTGGCGGCGCTACGCCTCTCAGAATCCACGCTTCGTGGTGAGCTTCGCGCGCCAGTGGATGCGGGCACGTGGCCGTAGGGGCACGCGCGCCGGGGGCGTTGGCTGATGCTCGCAAAAGCCTGCCCCGCGCGCGCGTAGGGCGCTCAAATGGGCGCATCGACCGCGCGCCTCGCGGCAAGACGGTGCGCATGCGCCGATAATCTCTGCCTGTCATGAGCGAGGTCCCCACCAACCCCGACGTCGCCGTCATCGGCCTCGGCCGTGTCGGCCTGCCGCTTGCGCTTTCGTTCGCCGACCGCGGCCTGAGTGTCATCGGGATCGACAACGACCCCGCGCGACTGGGTTCGGTGCGCGAGGGAAGGATGCCCTTCGACGAGACGGGCTCGCAGGAGCTGCTGGACCGCGTGCACGTGAGCGGCCACCTCTCGCTGTCGGAGCACGTGGCCGACGCGGCGCGGGCCCAGCACATAGTGATCACGCTCGGCACGCCCTCGTTCTCGCACATCGAGATCGACATGCGCGATATTCGCTCGGCGCTCGACGACCTGCTCGGCGCTCTGCAACCCGGGCATGCGCTCACGCTGCGCTCGACCGTGGCACCCGGCACGACCGACTTCGTCGCGGGCTACCTGGCCAAGCACCGCGGCTTTCAAATCGGCGAGGACGTGTTCGTCGCGCACGCCCCGGAGCGGATCGCCGCCGGGCGCTTTCTGGAGGAGATCGACTCGCTGCCCTGCATCATTGGCGGGGTCGGCCCGCGCTCGGGGGCGGTCGTGGCCGAGCTGTTCGGCGTGTTCAAGGCGCCGATCGTGCAGAGCACTCCCGTGCAGGCGGAGCTCGCAAAGATCTGGGCGAACATCCTGCGCTACACGCACTTCGCGCTGCCGAACCTGCTGATGATGGACTGCGAGCGCTACGGCGCCAACGTGTTCGAGGTCATCGACCTCGTCAACCGCGACTATCCGCGCGGGGGGCTGGCGCTGCCCGGGCTCACCGCGGGGACGTGCCTGCGCAAGGACTTCGCCTTCTCCGAGGAGCGCTCCAACGCTCCCGGGATGCTCTTGGCGGTCTCGCGCGTCAACGAGTCCGTACCGCTGTTCTTGGTCGAAGGCATCAAACGCAGGCTCGGCCCGGCCGAGCTCCCGGCGAGCCGAGGGTCACTCACTGGGCTCAAGGTGGCGGTACTAGGGCTGGCGTTCAAGGCAGATACCGACGACGAGCGCGACTCGCTCGCCCACAAGCTGATCCGCCTGCTGGAGCGCGAGCTGGCCGACGTGGTCCCCCACGACCCGCGTGTATCGACGCCGACCGTCTCCTTCGAGGAGGCCGTCACTGACGCGGACGTGGTCGTCGTGGCGGCCAACCACGCCGAGTTCCGCGAGCCCGCCGCGCTCGCCACGATCGCCGCGCGCTCGAGCGCGGACTGCCTCGTCGTCGATCCCTGGAACTGCTGGGGCGCCGGTCAAGTGTTCGCCTACGCGAGCGAGTTGGCCGCGTTGGGGGCGGCGCACACATGAACACAAAGGCATGCCGCGCGCGCGCGCGTAAGGAGCCCCTTCCGAGTCAACCCACACTGAACACAAAGGCATGCCCTACGCGCGCGCGTAGGGAGCCCCTTCCGGTTCAACCCACACGGCGCCCCAGGACGCTCGCGACTCGATGAGCAGAGTCCTCGTGACAGGCGGCGCCGGCACGATCGGCGCCGCGGTCGTGAGGCGCTTGCTCGCCGATCCGGCCTACGAGGTGAGGGTCTCAGACCAGCGTCCGGCGCCGCAGTGGATGCGGGAGGGCTGCGAGGTCCACACCGGCGATCTGCGCGACTTCCCCCAGGCCCGCGCGGCGATGGACGGCTGCTCACACGTGATCCACCTCGCGGCGATCGTCGGCGGGATCGCCAACTTCCACAAGCTGCCCCACACCCTCACCGAGGTCAACAACGGCCTCTACAACGCGGTGTTTCGCGCCGCGCTCGAGCACGAGGTGGAGCGCTTCGCATACGTGTCCTCTTCGATGGTGTTCGAGCGCGCCACCGAGTTCCCCACGACCGAGGCTCACCTGCCCGGCTGCCCCACCCCCCAGTCGGCCTACGGCTTCTCAAAGCTCACGGGCGAGGTGTACGCCCGCGCCGCCCACGCCGAGCACGGTCTGCCCTTCACGATTTGTAGGCCCTTCAATGCCTACGGCCCGGGTGAGCTGCCCGACGCCGAGCCGGGGATCGCGCACATGGTCCCCGACCTGATCAAGAAGGTGCTCTCCGGCCAGCGGCCCCTGGAGATCTTCGGGTCGGGCGAGCAGACGCGCACCCTCACCCACATCGACGACATCGCCGACGGCGTCGTCACCGCCATGTCCTCGCCTGCGGGCTTGAACGAGGACTTCAACATCTCGGCCTCGCGCGAGCTCACCGTGAGCGAGACGGCCCGCATCGTCTGGGAGGTCTGCGGCGAGGATCCACAGGAGCTCGAGCTGAAGCACCTGCCAACGTTCGAGGTCGATGTGCCACGGCGCTGGCCTTCGGTCGAGAAGGCCAAGCAGCTGCTGGGCTGGGAGGCCAAGATCGGGGTCGAGGAGGGCATCGCCGCGACGGTCCGTTGGCTGCGCTCTATAGGCTCCGGCGCATGAACGACAAACGCTCCGCGCTCGTCACCGGGATCACCGGCCAGGACGGGTCCTACCTCGCCGAGCTGCTCTTGGAGCACGGCTACGAGGTGCACGGGATGGTGCGCCGCGCCTCCACCGAGAAGTTCGACCGCA
>DATMPT010000369.1:0-4221 GCA_035567355.1 Solirubrobacteraceae bacterium | reverse complement strand
TCTGGGTCTTCCAGCGATAGGCGATCGGCGCGGTGAGTCCCGCTCCGGCGATCGCCGGCGCCGTGCCGAGCAGGGCGCGAGCCGTCTGCTTGGCAAGCGAGTCCTCGGGAGAGTCGGGACCCCACTCGGCGACGAGCTGCTCGGTGTGCGAGGCGGCGACGTCGATCTCGGAGGTCAGCCGCGGGCCTGCACCACACAGGGCCGCCACCTCCAGGGCCGCCACCGTCATATAGGCCACCGCGGCACGCGGCTGAAAACCGCCAGGGAGTGGGATTACGGGGACACCGTCTGCGCGTGCCATCTCCGCGAGCCGTCCGCCGGTGGTGACGGCCACGCGTTGGGCGCCGAGCGCTCCGGCCGACTCATAGCAGGCAAGCGTCTCCTCGGTGTTGCCCGAGTAGCTTGCGCACAACACCGTAGTCTCGGGAGTGGTCCACGGCGGAAGCCCGTAGGCACGCGTTACAAAAATAGGTCGCGAGGCGTGATCGCCGAGCGCCGCGCGAGCCAAAGCGCCGCCGATCGCCGAGCCGCCCATGCCTGCTACGACGAGCCCGCCGGGGGTATACCACTCAGCCATGATCGCCGACTCCACGCGCCAGAGGCCGTCGCGCAGGTGCTCGGGCAAGGACAGCACGTCCCCGAGCTGTCCCGAGAGGTCGACTTGCGCGATTGCTTCACGCGTGAGCGCTCCGGTGGTGGGGGTGGCAGCGGCGCCGCCTTGGCTCATCTAAATGTCTCCTGTCGAAGGTGGACTCCAGGGCCGGTTTGACCACCGAAGGCTCGCGCCAGGATACCTGGCGTGGTGGACCGGGGCAGCATTCGTGTCAGGCCGCGGCGACCCTAGAATCGGATTGCCCCGTCTGGCAAGGTGACACCAGGGAAGATACGCGCCCCGCCCGCAATCGTGTTCTCTGCCCCGATCGTGACGCCCTCGCCGAGCACCGCGCCTTCCTGAATATGGGTTCCCGAGCCGATCCTGCAGCCGGCGGCCACGATGCAATCGCGCAGGATGCAGTTCTCGCCGATGTGGGTTCCATTGAGGATCACCGCACGCTCGATCGTGCTGCCGGCACCGATGTGCACGTCATGGCCGAGCACCACGAGACTGCCCACATGGGCCCCTTCGGCGACCTGCGCACCCGCCTCGATCACGGCCGGGGGAATCGCTCGCCCGCGTACCTCGGCGGCGGGCGAGACCGCCATGTAGCTATCGCCGAGGCGTTCCCCCACAGCGGTTCGTACGTTGCCCTCGAGGATGTCGAAAGTGCCTTGCAGGTAGCGGGCGGGCGTGCCGATGTCCAGCCAGTAGCTCTCCGAAGGGAACCCGTATAGGCCCGCGCCGATCAGGTGTGGCCACACTTCGCGCTCGATCGAGACGTTGCGCTCGGGGGCCACGAGCTGCAAGACCTCGCGCTCGAGCACATAGGCGCCGGCGCTGATCAGGTTGGTGTCGATCTGATCTGAGCTTGGCTTCTCGACGAAGTCGCGCACCGCGCGGTCGTCCTCCAGGTGGACGAGCCCGTAGGCGCTCGGATCGTCCACCGGCACCAGCGCGAGCGTGGCGGTGGCGCCTGTACGCTCGTGCTGGGCGATCTGCTCGCCGAGGTCGATGTCGGTGAGTACGTCTCCGTTGAGCATCAGGAAACGCTCGTCGAGCAGGGACTCGGCGAACTTCAACGCGCCGGCTGTGCCGCGCGGGTCCGGCTCCTCTACGAAGCGCAGCCTGATGCCGTAGGCCGAGCCGTCGCCCAACACGTTGCGCACGCTGGTCGCGAGAAAGCCGCAGGACATGATCACATCGTCGATCCCGTGCGAGCACAGCCACTCGAGCATGTAGGAGATGAACGGCCTATCCACGAGCGGCACGACCGGCTTGGGGACGGTCGAGGTGAGCGGGCGCAGACGCGTGCCCTCGCCGCCGACCAGGATCACGGCCTGCATAGAGATCCTTCGGATCGCATGCATTCGGATCGCATATCCCACGCGTACGCGCGCGCGCGCGTGAGGCACCCCGTCGGCGAACGCACAACCCCCCACCCAAGGACACGGAGCCCTGCAATCATCAGCCCCTGCCGATCCCCTCGTAGACCAGCCCGGCCCCACGTACCGCTGCCGGGTCGAGCGCGTTGCGCCCATCGATCACGAGATCGCCGCTCATAGACCGCCCGACCTCGCGCCAATCGAGCTGGAGGAACTCGGGCCACTCCGTGACAAGTACGACGGCGTCGGCATCCAGGAGTGCGTCCATGGCGGATTCGGCAAAGCGGAGGCCGCTGATCAGGGTGCGCGCCTGCACCTCGGCTACCGGATCGTAGGCGCTGACCAGCGCACCGTCGGCGTTCAGGCGAGCGGAAAGCACGAGCGAAGACGCCTCGCGCATGTCGTCGGTATTCGGCTTGAACGCCAGGCCGAGCAAGGCTATGCGCTTGCCCACGAGGCCGCCGAGGTGCTTCTGGAGCTTGGCGATCACGCGGCGCTTCTGCAGCTCGTTGACCTCGATCACGGCCGTGAGCAACTGGAAGTGGTAGCCGGAGTTGCCCGCGAGCTGCTTGAGCGCGTCGACGTCCTTGGGAAAGCAGGAGCCGCCGAAGCCGATCCCAGCCTGCAGGAACTTGGGACCGATGCGCTCGTCCAGGCCCATGCCGCGAGCCACCTCGACCACGTCGGCGCGGGTCTCCTCGCAGACGTTGGCGATCTCGTTGATGAAGGAGATCTTGGTGGCCAGGAAAGCGTTGGAGGCGAGCTTGACCATCTCGGCGCTGGCGATGTCGGTACGCACGAGCGGCGCCCGCAGGGGCGCGTAGAGCTCGACGACGGCGTTCCCAGCCCAGTCGCCGTTGTCGCCGACGACGACCCGGTCGGGATTCATGAAGTCGTGAACCGCGGAGCCCTCCTTGAGAAACTCGGGGCAGGACACGTAGTGCAGTCCGTCCTTGCCGCGCTCGCTGAGAATGCGCTGGATCGCCGCGCCGGTGCCACACGGGACCGTCGACTTCATCACGAGCGCGTGCGAGTCTGAGGCCGGAATGGCGTCGACGACCGCATGCACCGCGGAGAGGTCGGCATCGCCGGAGTATGTGGGCGGCGTGCCGACCGCCACAAACAGGAGCCGGCAGTGCTGAAGCGCATCGCCGAGGTCGGTCGAGAAGTGAAGGCGCCCTGAGTTCTTTGCCAGGAGCTCCTCCAGGCCGGGCTCATAGATCGGCACCTCGCCTCGACGCAGGCGCTCGACCTTGGCGGCGTCGATATCCACGCACCACACTTCGCTGCCGAGCTCGGCAAAGCCGGCGGCCGTGACGAGCCCCACGTAGCCGGTGCCGATCACTCCGATCGGCTCGCGCCCTGGGGTCATCTCGCGCTCGTTTCTTGTGGGCGGCAGGTCATGAGGCAGCGAAGGCTAGCCGGTGCTCGTGCGATGAGTCGTGCCCGGAGGGTGCGCGGTCAGTTCGCGACCGACAGGAACGCCTCGTAGCGCTTGGCGTCGCGGAGCGCGCGGGCCTTCTCCTCGCTACCGTCCTCGGCGCGCTCAGCGGCCGCGCGCGACTCCGAGAGACGCGTCTCGAACGTCGCCCGGTCGAGCGCCTCGGGAGCGATCGCCTCCTCGACGAGCACCAGGGCTCGGTTCTCGGCGAACTGGAGGTAACCCTCGGCCTGAGCGAAGCGCACGATCTCAGACTCCGAGCGGTACAGACGCAGCTCGGTCGGTTCCAGCTGGGCGAGCAGGGGCGCGTGGTTGGCAAGGACGCCGATCGAGCCGACGGAGGTGCGCGTGGAGAGCATCTCGATCTCCTCGTTGAACACCTCTCCCTCGGGGGTGAGCACTTCGACCGGGAACTTGGTGCGGGCCATTTAGAGCGCCTAACCCTTCTCGGCGTCCTCGAGCACCTGCTCGATCGTGCCCTTCAGGAAGAACGCGCGCTCGGGGACGTCGTCGTGCTTGCCCTCGATGATCTCTTCGAAGCCACGAATCGTCTCGGCGATCGGCACGTAGGCGCCTGGGGTGCCGGTGAACTGTTCGGCGACGAAGAACGGCTGCGACAGGAACCGCTCGATCTTGCGGGCCCGGTTCACCGTCAACCGGTCCTCGTCGGAGAGCTCGTCGATGCCGAGGATCGCGATGATGTCCTGCAGTTCGTTGTACCGCTGCAGGATCCGCTGCACCTCGCGGGCCACGTTGTAGTGCTCCTGACCGATGTACTTCGGATCGAGGATCCGCGAAGC
>DATMPT010000368.1:0-2928 GCA_035567355.1 Solirubrobacteraceae bacterium | reverse complement strand
CTGACGATGAGCGACCGCATCGCGGTTTTCTCCGAAGGCCGGATCGAGCAGGTGGGCACGCCTGGAGAGATATACGAGCGTCCCGCCAACGAGTTCGTGGCCGGCTTCGTGGGCACCTCGAACACGATCGTGCGCGGCGAGATCACATACATGGTGCGGCCCGAGAAGATCCGCATGCTGGCCGCCGGCGAGGAGGAAGCCGGAGCGGTGCGGGGAGTGGTGCGCGAGGTGGTCTATCTGGGCTCGGTGACGCGCTACGTCGTGGAGACCGATCGAGGCGAGACGCTCATAGCGCTGCGACAGAACCTTGACACGTCTGCCGAGAAGGCCCTGGCAGAAAAGGGTCGTACCGTCCGGCTCGCCTGGCGAGCTCAGGACGCGTCGGCCCTTGACACAAATCAAGAGAAGGAAGTGAAGTCATGAGGCTTGCAAAGATTGACTGGGCGTTGGGGACGCTCCTGACGGCGATGACCGTAGGCGTGTGCGCGTGCGGCAGCTCCTCCGGTCCCGCCACGGGCAGCCTGCCGACGAGCATCGGCAAAGGAGAGGGGCAGTTGAACCTCGTTGCGTGGGAGGGATATGCCCAGCCGCAATGGGTGAAGCCCTTCGAAGCGCAGACCGGCTGCGTGGTGCACGCCAAGTACGCGGGGTCCTCCGATGAAATGGTGACCTTGATGCGCCAAGGCGGGGGCAGCCAGTACGACATGGTGTCCGCCTCCGGCGACGCGAGCCTGCGACTCATAGACGGCGGCAATGTGCGGCCGATGAATGTGAACCTGGTGGGAGAATGGAAGAATTTCATACCGCAGCTGCAGTCACCGCCGCACAACACGGTGGACGGCAAGCACTACGGCATCTCCTTGCAGTGGGGTCCGAACACGCTGCTCTACAACACACGATCCGTCACACCGCCACCGACCAGCTGGGCGACGATATACAGTCCGAAGTACAAGGGTGCGATCACCGTGCCCAACAACCCGATCCAGATCGCCGACGCGGCTCTGTATCTCTCGAAGAGCAACCCCAGCCTCGGGATAACCGATCCGTACGAGCTGACCGAAGCGCAACTAAACGCCGCGACCAAGCTCCTGTCTCAGCAACGCCCGCTCATCAAGAAGTACTGGGCGCTCGCCTCGGATGAGATCGAACTGTTCAAGAACGGGGACGTGGTGGTAGGAGCATCGTGGCCCTACCAGACCAACACCCTCGTGGCCGACAAGGTGCCCGTGAAGGACCTGATTCCGATCCAGGGAGCGACCGGGTGGGCGGACACGTGGATGCTCTCGGCTCACGCCAAGCACCCCAACTGCGCCTATAAGTGGGTCAACTGGGTATCGACTCCCAAGGTGCAGGCCCAGCAGGCGATCTCTTTCGGGGAGACGCCCGCCAATACGAAGGCATGCCCCTACATGGAAGAAATCCAGAAGGGCTCGTGCACGCAGTATCACGCGAACGCTCCGAGCGCCTACTTCGACAGCATCAAGTTCTGGAAGACGCCTGTGGCGGCGTGCGGCAACGGCAAGAACGATTGCATGGATTACAGCGCGTGGCAGCAGAAATGGACAGAAATCACCGGCTAGGTGTCGTGAGTCAGAAATTCAATGGCGTTTCCCAGCGCCCTCACACCTGACGCCCTGGCCCGAGGCAGGCGGCGAGGTTGAGCTCCAGCTTCGCCGCCAGCCGCGCGACCCGCGTCCGCGTGTCGGCGTCGCTTTTTCGCCGGCCGTGGTTGCGGGCCACCCTGCTGCTCTCCGCACCGGGGGCATGGTTTGTCCTGATCTACATCGCGGCGCTCGCGCTGCTGTTCATCTCGGCGTTGTGGCGGGTGGACTCGCTCACGGGCAACCTCGTCCACAGCTGGACGCTCGACAACTTCAAGACGCTCTTCACGGTGCCTGCCTACCGCACGATCGCGCTGCGCACGATCGGGATAGCCGCGGCTGTGACCGTGACCGATGCCATCTTGGCTGTTCCGTTCGCCTTCTACGCCGCACGGATGGCTCCCAAGCGGTTGCAGAGCGCCCTGTTCGTGGCGGTGCTGATCCCCCTCTGGTCGAGCTACCTCGTGCGCGTATACGCGTGGCGGCTGATACTCGCAAAGGACGGGATCCTCAATTCGGTGCTCGGCAACGTGGGCCTCGGCTCGGTCAACATCGGCTACTCCAACTGGGCGATGTGGATCGTGTTCAGCTACATCTGGCTGCCCTTCATGATCCTGCCGGTGTGGTCGGCGATCGAACGCGTGCCCGACTCCTACATCGAGGCCTCGGCCGATCTCGGGGCCAGCGGCTGGCGCACGTTTCGCACCGTCCTGATGCCGCTGATCCTGCCGGGGCTGGCGGCGGGCTCGATCTTCACTTTCTCGCTGACGCTCGGCGACTTCATCACCCCCACGCTCGTCGGCGGAGCGGGTTCGGACTTCATCGGCAACGTCGTCTATCAGAGCGTGGGGATCGCCAACAATGTGCCATTCGCGGCGGCGTTCGCCACCGTGCCGCTGGTGATCATGGGCCTCTACCTGCTGCTGGCGCGGCGGCTGGGAGCGTTTGAGGCGCTGTGATCGGCACCGGCCGCCTCAGCCGCGTGGCATTCGCCGTTTGGGCAGCGCTGATCATGCTGTTCTTGTTCTTCCCGATCGCGATCATCCTCGTATACGCGTTCAACCCGTCGAACATTCAGAGCTGGCCGCTGCACGGCCTCTCCACGAAGTGGTTCTCCTCGACCTGGCACAACGCCGAAATGCGCCAAGCGCTGTGGCTGTCGGTGCGGGCGGGGCTGCTTTCCACCGCGATCGCCATCGTGCTCGGGTCGATGGCGGCGTTCGCGGTCCACCGCTTTCGCTTCTTCGGCAAGGAAGCGATCTCGTTCCTGCTCGTGCTGCCCCTCGCGCTGCCGGGGATCATCACGGGTATGGCGCTGAACTCGTTC
>DATMPT010000367.1:0-2973 GCA_035567355.1 Solirubrobacteraceae bacterium | reverse complement strand
ACCGGACTCGAGCGTCGTGATCGCGGCGCTCGCTCCGTGGCACGACGCCCACCAGCCAGCGCGCAGCGCACTTGCAGGCGCTGAGGTTCGGCTGCCCGCCCACGTCGCGTTCGAGGCCACCTCGGCGCTCAGTCGTATGCCGGAGGGGCGCCGGATCGCCGCCGCAGTCGTTTTCGAGGCTCTGCAGCGCGGGTTTACCGAGCCATGGCTCGCGATGGACGGCGACGTTCTGCGCAAGGCGCTCCACACGGCGGTCGACGCCGGGGTGCGTGGCGGCGCTCTCTACGACGCCCTGATTGCCGCGACTGCAGCCGCGCATGAAGCGGAGGTGCTGAGCGCCGACCAGCGGGCACTCCCGACATACAGGGCGATGGGCGCCGTGGTTCGGTTCATCGACGCTTGACTCGCGGGCGCTCGGGCCGGTGCCCGATCTCCTGAGTCGTGCTGAGCCGAGAACAACACTTTTTGTCGCTGCTTCGCAGCGCTTCTCGCCGACACCCAGCTCGGCGCGCCGCTGATGCACCACCCCGGCATCGCGAGGATGATGTGCGAGCTTGTTGGCAGACCACCAAAACCGCAGCGGGCCGGGGGGATGAATCCCGCCGAGCTTCGCGATCACTGTCTCTCGCTCACCGGAGCCGAGGAGACCTTCCCATTCGGCCCCCGCACCTCGGTGTTCAAGGTCGCCGGGAAGATGTTTGCACTGTCCCAGCTCGCCGCGGACTCCCTGCGCGTCAGCCTCAAGTGCGAGCCCGCGCTCGCATTGGCGCTACGCGAGACGCACGCCGCGGTGATCCCCGGATACCACCTCAACAAGAAGCACTGGAACACCGTGATACTCGACGGCTCACTACCCGACGAGACCGTCCGCGACATGATCGAGGACTCATACGACATCGTCGTGAGCAAGCTCCCACAAGCCAAGCGCCGCCCTCGGCTGGCAGAGCGACATCTAGTCGTGTGTCGCTCTGTCGTAGCGAGCCCGATGGCTACCATCGCGGCTCGTAGCGCATCGCCAGACCCCCGAGCCGAACTCCAGCCGGCTCACGAGCTTCAAGTCGACATGCTTCGATAGCCCCGTGAACAACGTCGGCCCGGGCCCGCGAGCCTGGGATGCACCACGAACTCGTACTCATCGATGTCGTGGATGCGCCGATGCTCGGTGTCGCGACGACGCTGAGCGCGGGAGCGGGTCGGCATTCGTCAGTCGTCGGGAAGAACAGCAAAATCACGCTTGGCCTTCCTGTACCACCCAAATTCCTGAAATGGGATGCTTCCATCTGGACGCAAGCTGGTGTTCCCGATTCCGGCAACGTCGACACGCGGGCATGTTCGCGCCGGTGGTCGCGTTCGCCTCTGCCCTGCGTGCTTCCGCGCAGGCACACCATGCACACCGACATGCCGAGCAGCATCGCCACGAAGTAGCCCCGAGCCGGCGTGTACCTATAGGCGCTTATCGGGGTCTGGAAGCAATGCACCTGCGCATGCTCGTAGAGCACCGCGGCGACGAGGCCGAGCACCAAAGCTACCAGTGCCAAGCGCAGGTAGTGCCAGGTCCTGACAGCATAGGGTGGATCATGCCTGCGATTCCAACACATGGATCAGACGGTCCGCGTTCGTCACGATCTTCTGGGCAGAAGCACGTTCGTCAGCGGCGTGATGTCGTCGATCTCCGCCAGAAGATCGTCCTCACCAGCGTCGTCGGCGAACCCCTCGACGCGTGATCCTATGACGCCCGCCTCCCGCTCCTCTCGCAGGTCGGCACGTGTGCCGGTGGCCTCGATCCGAACGCGCCACCCGTGTTTGTCGATCACGATCGCGCGCGCTGCCTCCCCTGCATCTGCGCGTTGGCGCTCAACGTCTGGGTCCATCGTGTCGAGCCAGGCGTCGAGTCGATCCGTAACCAGCTTACGACCGGGCGTAGTATCGCCCACCCTCCTAAGCTCGATATGCAGCAAGAAGTCTCGATTGCGGACTCGTTCGACCGCGGCATACAGCTGATTAGCCCGAGCGCGCTGATCGCGTCGTACCGCGCCAGCGCCGAGCGCCACTGTCGCCTCGAGGAACACGCCTACCGCGGCTGCGCCGACGAGTAGGTCAGGCCGACGATGGCCGTGATCACGACCGATGTCGATCTCGACCTCGACGCCAAAGCGGCGCGTCACCTCGTGGAGGTACATCTCCCAGAACGCACCGAGATGGGCACCCAGGGACGGTTCAGTGAAACGCTGGCGGATCTCGGGCTGCGCGTGAGCCGGCAGCGATCTGTACCACTCGTCCATCAGCCCTCGGACATGATCAGCGGTCGCACCGATTGCCTGATCGAGTCGAGAAGACCACCCCACTCTTCTGGCTCAGGCACTACGGTGACGTCACCGATGTGCAGTTCACCCCCGCTCGTAGTCGTTAGGTGCGAGACGTGGCGGATGCAAACCATCTCGTAGCTTGTCATCCCTAGCACTCGCAGCATCTCATCGATCGATTCGTCGACGGCAGTGCTCTCGGAGTCGAAGCTGCCGGCCTGTGCGCAACGAACTACGCATGCCTCAATCAAGCTGAACATATAAGTCGAAGCAAACTCTGAATGGTGGCGCTTGAGCGGATCGGCGAAGCGCTCCGGGTAGGCCTCATCGAGTTGTGCCTCAAGGGTTGGATATGCGGAGAGCGCCCTGATGCTATCGCCAAAATAATCGCGTCCGAGGGCGATGTACGGGTGGAATACTGCTGTCGGGATCACGTTCTCTGCCCTAAGAGCGTCGAACGCCTCTGCTATGAAAGACCGGCTTACCGTGCGAAGGTCACACTGCTCGCTCATACTCATCCCAGAATCCATTGTCGGTCGAAGAGAGCGAATCGCTAGCTGACGAGTGGCTGGGCATCCGCGTCTGAGCGTACGCACTCGCCGGGACGCAGGCGGATCAGCAGGCCATTGCGTCGCCGATCCCGCGCCGCTGCCGTACTACGCCAAGCCAC
>DATMPT010000366.1:0-3057 GCA_035567355.1 Solirubrobacteraceae bacterium | reverse complement strand
CTACAGCCTTGTGCGTGGACTCGTCTCCAGCGACGTCACGGCCGCGTTCCAACATGCGCGCGACTTGATCGGAGTGGAGCGCTCGCTGCACCTGTTCGTCGAGCCAAGCATTCAAGCGTGGGCGTCGAGTAGCCACATGCTGATGGACTTCTCTAGCTGGCTGTATGTGAACGCGCAGACGTCGATCACGCTGGCGGCGCTGATCTACCTGTATGTGCGCCATAACGGCTCGTTCTACTTCGTGCGCAATATGTTCGCGATCGCCATGCTGATCGCCTTGATCGGATATGCCGTGTTCCCGACCGCCCCCCCGCGCTTTTTGCCCGAGTGGGGCTTCATCGACTCCGTCTCGGACCTGACCGGCGTGCACGTGAATCACGCCTCCTCCGCGATGACCACCCTGTTCAACCCCTACGCGGCGGTGCCTTCGATGCACGTGGCGTTCGCCTTGATGATCGGATGGCCGCTTGCCTCGTTGTCGCGCACACGCATAGCGCGAGTCCTGTGGCGGCTGTATCCGCTCTTGATCGCCTTCGTGATCGTCGCAACGGCCAACCACTTCATCCTCGACGCGGTCCTGGGCGCGCTCACCGCGGGGGCATCCGCCATCGGCGCGCGCCGGCTCGCCCGCATGCGACCGGCGGCGTGGCGCTTCGGAGCGGCGCCCGCGGGAGCCGGGTAGGCTTGCCGTGTCCTGCGCCCTCTCGCCGGGCTCATCCTCGCCGGGATAGCCCTGAGCGCGCCGGGACGCCAATCGCACTCGATGCCACCTTCTCCCCCTTCGCATAGACAACCCGCCGCTCGACGCCGTGCACGCGCCGGCGCAAGACGCTCGGGCCGCGGCGGGCGCGCGGGCGGGCGTGTCGCCCTCACAAACGCCCAGCGCCGCGAGCTGGTCCGCGAGCGGCTGATCGAGTCGCGCCTGACCCCCAACGCGATCTCGATGACCGGCCTGGCCTTGAACGTGGTGGCGGCGGTGCTTGTATGGGAACGCTTCTACTTCCTCGGCGGGATCGCCTTCATCGTGGGCTCGGTGATGGATACGCTCGACGGCCGCTATTCGCGCATGTCCGGCAAGGGCACGCCGTTTGGGGCATTCCTGGACTCGACGCTCGACCGGATCGAGGAGGGGATAGTCCTGACCGCAATCGCAGCCGACTTCGCGCGCGAAGGGCGCTCGGGTGCGGCGGCCGCCGTAGTCGTCGCGGTACTGGCGTCGTTGATGGTGTCCTACACGCGTGCGCGCGCGGAGGCCCTCGGCGTGGAATGCAAGGTCGGCATCGCCACGCGCCCCGTGAGAGTCGTGATCCTCGCGGTCGGCTTGATCTTCGCCAAGGGCGCCTCGCTGGGTGACTTCAGCCTGCTCGCGCCCGCCGTCTACGTCTTGGCCGCGCTCAGCGTGATCACCGTGGCGCAGCGCATCTGGCACGTCAAGGCCGCGCTTGGCTGATGTCACCTAACGGGAGAGTCGGGGTAGTCTCCCCCGACCTCCACAAAGGACAGAGCACCAGATGACGATTCAACAGAGCAACGGCGTATCTCATAAAAGGGCACAAGCACCCCCCAGGGGGGTGCAGGCCGCCTCCACCAACGGCAAGGCGCGCTACCAAAAGGACAAGGTTCGCGTAGCGATCATCGGCGTCGGCAACTGCGCCTCGGCGTTCGTGCAGGGCGTGCACTACTACAAGGACGCCGATCCGGGCGCGCTCGTGCCGGGCCTGATGCACGTCGACCTCGGCGGCTACCACGTGCGCGACATCGAGTTCACGGCCGCCTTTGACATCGACGCGACCAAGGTCGGCAAGGACCTCGGCCAGGCGATCTGGGCCGGGCAGAACAACACGATGAAGTTCGCCAAGGTGCCGAAGAAGCTTGGCGTGCCGGTCTACCGCGGCATGACCCACGACGGCCTGGGCAAGTACCTCAAGCAGAAGATCAAGAAGGCACCCGGTGAGACCGCCGACATCGTGGGCATCCTCGAGCAGACACACACCGATGTGGTCGTCTCGTACCTGCCCGTAGGCAGCGAGGACGCGACCAAGTGGTATGTCGAGCAGATCTTGGAGGCGGGCTGCGGCTTCGTGAACTGCATCCCCGTGTTCATCGCGCGCGAGGACTATTGGGACAAGCGCTTCAAGAAGGCGAAACTGCCGATCGTGGGCGACGACATCAAGTCGCAGGTAGGCGCGACGATCGTGCACAGGACGCTCGCACGCCTGTTCGCCGACAGAGGCGTGAAGATGCTGAGGACCTCCCAGCTGAACGTGGGCGGGAACATGGACTTCTACAACATGCTCGAGCGCGAGCGCTTGGAGTCAAAGAAGATCTCCAAGACCAACGCGGTGACCTCGATCATGGACGAGCAGCTGCCGGCCGACGACGTGTACATCGGTCCGTCGGACTACGTGCCGTGGCTGACCGACCGCAAGTGGGCACACATCCGCGTGGAGGGCCAGGCTTTCGGCGACGTTCCCCTGAACGTCGAGATGAAGCTCGAGGTGTGGGACTCGCCCAACTCCGCCGGCATCGTGATCGACGCGGTGCGATGCTGCAAGCTCGCGCTCAACCACGGCGTCGGCGGCCAGCTCGACGGGCCCTCCTCCTACTTGATGAAGAGCCCTCACAACCAGCGCCCGGACAACCTCGCGCGCGAGGAGACCGAGAAGTTCATCGCCAAGCACGCACGCCGGGTAGCGAAGAAGCAGAAAAAGAGCGCGATAATCGCAGGGTGAGCCCACCAAGGTTCTCCCTCGCACACGTAACGCCCTATCCCTGGGAGAGCCAGGACAACGAGATCAACGCCCACGTGGCGCGTCTGGCAGGCGAGCAGTCCAAGCGCGGTCACCGGGTCTTGATCCTTGCGCCTTCGCGCTCCCCTGAGCGGGTACGCGAGTCGCGACGCGAAGTGCGCGCGGCGAAGTCCAGGCCGGAGAGTCTGCTGGATGGCACGAACAGCGGAACGCCGCGCGTCGTCGCGATCGGCGAGGTCTTGGATGTCGCACGAACCCTGGAGGAGCTGCTCGGCAGGACACCGCTCGACTTCGTGCACGTGCACGA
>DATMPT010000365.1:0-4346 GCA_035567355.1 Solirubrobacteraceae bacterium | reverse complement strand
GGCCGCGCGGCCTGCCTCCATCACGGCCTCGGAGAGGGTCGGGTGCCCGTGCACGATGCGGGCCACCTCGGCGAAGCCTCCCTCCAAGGCACGCACGTTGACGAGCTCCTGGATCAGCTCGGTCGCGCGCGCGCCGACGATGTGGCCGCCGAGCAGCTCGCCGTACTTGGACTCGCCGACCAGCTTCACAAGGCCGGTGCGGTCGCCGTAGACGGTACCGCCGCCAACAGCGCCGTAGGGCACCTTGCCGATGAGGACGTCGTAGCCCTGCTCCTTCGCCTGCGCCTCGGTGAGCCCGAACGAGCCGACGTTGGGTGTACAGAAGGTGGCGCGTGGGATGTCCACGTAGGAGAGCGGGTGCGTGGCCAGCCCGGCTGAGTCCTCGGCGGCGATGATGCCCTCGTCTGAGGCCTTGTGGGCGAGCGCCGGGCCGTGCACGAGATCGCCGATCGCATAGATGCCGGCCGCGGTGGTGCGCTGGGCGCCGTCGACCCGCACGAGCCCGCGCTCATCGAGCTCGACGCCCGCGTCCTTGAGGCCGAGCGCGTCCACGTCGGGACCGCGTCCGGCGCAGATCACCAGCTGGTCGACCTCGGCGGACTCCGAGCCGTAGCTGAAGCTGACGCCGCTCTCGCCCGCGCTGACGCCTTCGATGGGGGTGGCGGTGTGGATGTCGATGCCCTGGCGCTTGAGGCCGCGCTCCACCAGGCGCGAGATGTCGGCGTCCTCGCTCGGGAGCAAGCGGTCCAGAACCTCGAACAGCTTTACCTCGCTGCCGAGACGAGCGAAGCCCGAGGCGATCTCCGCGCCTGAGGCGCCCGCTCCGACGACCGCCAGGCGCGCGGGCAGATCGGTCAAGGCCCAAGCCTCCTCGGTGCCGATCACGCCGCCGCCGAACTCGACGCCGGGGATCGAGCGCTTGACGGAGCCGGTGGCGAGGATGAGGGTTGTTGTTATCAATTCATGGGGCCCTACGCGTACGCGTACGCGCGCGCGCGGTGCACCCTCTTTTCTGTCGTCAACACCCGAGCTTGCGCCTCCTCCGTTGCCGGCGGAAGAGGCATCGCCGCTCCCTGAGGGCGCGCGCATGAGCGTGGCCTCGCCCTCGATCAAGTCGATCGCGTTCTTCTTGAACAGGCCACCCACTCCGCCGACGAGCGTGGAGACGACCTTCTCGCGGCGGCCCTGAACCGCGGCATAGTCCACCTCGACACCGCTTACGCTCAAGCCATAGTCGCCGGCCTCGCGAATCTCGGTGAGCAGGTCGGCCGAGCGCAAGACCGCCTTGGCGGGGATGCAGGCATAGTTGAGGCAGCGACCGCCGACCTTGTCCTTCTCGACCACGGCTGTCTTCATGCCCAGCTGAGCAGCCCGGATCGCGGCGACATAGCCGCCGGGCCCAGAGCCGATCACTAGGCAGTCGTAGGTCGTCTCAGCCATACGGGCCTGAGCCTATCGCAGCGCTTCGTCTGTCTCCCTCTGGCCAGCTTGTATGCGACCCATGACTCGTACCAGCTTCCAGAACAGCCAGCCCGCGAGCCCGATCGAGACGAGGCACAGCCCGGCCGCGAGCAAGGTCTCGGCCACGATCAGGGCCAGCGAGGTGACGATGACCTGGAAGGCGAGCAGCGCCTCGAAGCCCAAGACCGCCCAGTAGCGGCGCTGATACATGCCCCACGCGAGCGCCAGCAAGACACCCGCAAGCAGCAGGCCGCCGGGCACGGAGCCGCCGTGGCTTGAGAGGTTGTGGACGGTGGCGAGGCCCACGCACACGCCGAACGCCAGCAGGAGCGCTACCGCCACCGCCACAAGCAGTGGGGCGGGTCGCTCGCGCTCGCCGAGCGGTTGCAGGGCGAGACTAGGGTCGGCCATGGCCGTTCATGAGCGGCCGCAGCTCCAGGGCGCCGCGGAGCGTGAGCGCGGCGCGCTCGGGGTCGTGGGCCTCGCAGATCGCGCGCAAGACGCACACGCGCGAGGCGCCCGCGTCGAGTATTGAGACGACATTCTCGGCGTCGATGCCACCGATCGCGAAAAACGGGACATGCGCATGGGCGGATGCATAGCTGACGAGCTCGGGCCCGACCGGGGGGCGCCCGAGCTTGGTGGGTGTGGCGTGGACCGGGCCTACGCCGATGTAATCGACGTAGGGCGACCCGTCCGGGGCGAAGGGAACCGCGGCGTCGATCTCGCTCGGCGCGTGTGTGGAGAGCCCGACGAGCATGTCGGGACCGACGATCTTGCGAGCCTCGGCCACGGACATGTCGGTTTGGCCGATGTGGACCCCGTCGGCGCGTACGGTGGCGGCGATGTCGGGGCGATCGTTGAGGATGAACAGGGCGCCGTGCGCGTCGCACGCGTCGGCCGCGACGGAGGCGGCTTCGGCGAGGAACTCGTCCTCGAGGTGCTTCTCGCGCAGCTGGACCACATCGACGCCGCCGCCGATCGCCGCCGCGAGGAAATCGCTGAGGTCGCGGTCGCCGGGCATGCAGTTGCACACGAGGTACAGACGCGCGGCCGCCAGGCGCGCGCGGCGCTGCTCGCCGGTGGGGTCGGGTACGGGCCGCAGGTGGGCCATCGCACGCCAGTCTGACACCTGAGGCGTGCCGATCCCGTCATATGCCCAAGAGTCGGGAACGGCGCGGGGGTACAGATGAGCCGTGGCAGCCCTCTAGCATCAAAGCCGTGACGTCAAACAATGGCTCAGCGGTCGATCTGGCGGTCCTCGGTGGAGGGATCGTGGGCCTGTCGGTGGCGTGGCGCGCGCGCGCGCAGGGCCTGTCGGTCGTGGTGTTGGAGCGGGGCGGGCTCGGTGGTGGGGCCACCCATGTGGCCGCCGGAATGCTGGCGCCGGTGGCCGAGGTCGAGTTCGGCGAGGCGGGTCGGCGCGTGCTCGACTTGGGGATGCGCTCGGCGGCGATGTGGCCGAGCTTTGCCGAGGAGCTCGAAGCGGCCAGCGGGATCGGCGTTGGCCTGCGCCGCACGGGCACGCTCGTCGTGGCGCGCGACGAGGACGAGGCGCGCGAGCTCGAGCGCCAGCTGGCCTTCCGTGAGTCGCTTGGCCTCGCCGCGGTGCGCATGCGCCCAAGCGAAGCCCGCGAGCACGAGCCGGCGCTCGCTCCCACGGTACGCGTGGCCCTGCACGCTCCCGACGATCACAGCGTGGACCCGCGCAAGGTCGTTGCGGCTCTGCGACAGGCGTGTGAGCGCGCCGGGGTGCACCTGCGCGAGCACACACCAGCGCTCGGCCTGGAGCTCGACGCGAGCGGTGAGCGCGTCGTGGGCGTCAGGCTGGGGCAGCCGCGGGACGGGACACGGCCGGCAGGCTCAGAGGCGGCAGGCGCGGAGGCCGTCGGCACCGCAAACGGGGATTTTTTGGGGGATCGCTGCTCGTGCGAGTTGGTGTACGCACACGACGTGGTCGTGGCGGCGGGCGCATGGAGCGGTGGGGTGGCCGGGCTGCCCGAGGGCGCCGGGGTTGACGTGCGCCCGGTAAAGGGCCAGATCATGCGCTTGCGCGACCCCGCCGGACCGGGCCTGTTGGATGGGGTCGTGCGCTTCGAGGGCGGCTACCTGGTGCCGCGCGGCGACGGACGCTACGTGCTCGGCGCGACTATGGAGGAGCGCGGCTTCGAGCCCGATGCGACGGCCGGCGGCATCTACGAGCTGTTGCGCGATGCCCACGAGCTGGTGCCGGGGGTCAGCGAGCTGCACATCGAGGAGATCGGCGTGGGATACCGTCCAAGCACGCCCGACAACGCTCCCCTGATCGGACCGGGGGCGATCCAAGGGTTGACGTGGGCCACCGGTCACCACCGCAACGGGATTCTGCTCGCTCCGCTCACCGCCGAGCTCGTGACGTGCGACCTCGTGGGAGACAGCGTCCGGCACGAACAGCTGTCCTCATGATCTTCCTCAACGGCAACCCTCACGACGACGGCGCCGGGGAGACGGTGGCAGCGGTCTTGAGGCTGCTTGACCTGGCGCCCGATGCACGCGGGGTGGCCGTGGCGGTGGACGGCGAGGTGGTGCCACGCGCCGGTTGGGCCGCGTTCGCGATTCCCGAGGGGGCTCATGTCGAGGTGCTTACCGCGATGCAGGGAGGATGATCTGGGGATGGGCGATCCCACGAGTAGAGCGTTTGCGCAGCCGGGCCCCGGCGAGCGGGGGGACCGGGAGCGAGGCGGCGGTGATCACAAGGGTCGCGAGCCCGAGAACGGGCAGGTCCCCGTGCCGGTCGCTTCGCCGGCGGGCGACCCGCTGGAGATCGCCGGCCGCATGCTTGGCTCGCGCCTGCTGCTCGGTACGGGGGGGTTCCCTTCGCTGGCGTTGCTGGCCGAGGCGATCCG
>DATMPT010000364.1:0-3899 GCA_035567355.1 Solirubrobacteraceae bacterium | reverse complement strand
TTGGCCGAGGCATGGGCAAAGCGCCGGATCAAGTCCTCGCGCAAGCGCCCGGGCTCGACCACGGCGTCGATTACCAGCTCAGAGGCGAGGTGCAGGAGGTCGATGTCCTCGGCGTACTCGCGCCTCAGCTCGTCGGTCTTGGCGACCCGCTCAGCCCCGTCGGGAATCGCCCGGAGCTGGTTGTAGTAGACGGCGTTGATGGCCGCCTGCGGTCCCATCACCGCGATCGAGGCGCTCGGCAGCGCGATGCAGCAGTCGGGGTCGAACGCGGGACCGGCCATCGCGTAGAGTCCGGCGCCGTAGGCCTTGCGCACGATCACCGAGATCTTCGGGACGGTGGCTTCCGAGACCGCGCTGATCATCTTGGCCCCATGGCGGATGATCCCCTGGCGCTCGACCTGGGTGCCGATCATGAAGCCGGGCACGTCGGCGAGAAACAAGAGCGGAATGTTGAACGCGTTGCACGTCCAGATGAAGCGGGCGGCCTTATCGGCGGAGTCGCAGAACAGCACGCCGCCCTTGTGCTTGGGCTGGTTGGCGACGATGCCGACGGCGGCGCCGTCCAGCCGTGCGTAGCCGACGACGATCTCCTTGGCCCAGCGCTGGTGGACCTGCAAGAGCGAGTCCTCGTCCACGATGGCGTCGATCAGCGTGAGCATGTCGAACGGCTTGTTCTCGTCGGCGGGGATCAGGTCGGCGATGGCGGATGCGCCGGGTTGCCCATTCTCGGCGGGCCCCTGCTCCGATGCCGCGGTTGGCCCCGGAGCCGCGGTTGGCCTCGGAGCCGCGGTCGAGGCCGAGAGTCCGGCCGGGGCAGCGACCGGCCCTGCTGAGGGGGTGCCTTCCCAGTTGGACGGGAAGTAGGAGAGATAGCGCCGCGCAAATGCAATGCCCTCCTCGTCGCTCTTCACCAACTGGTGGGCACAGCCTGAGACGGAGGTATGCATGCGCGCACCTCCCATCTCCTCCAAGGTGACGTCCTCCCCGATCACCATTTGGGCCATGCGCGGCGAACCGAGATACATCGAAGCGTTGCCTTCGCGCATGATCACGATGTCGCAGAAAGCGGGGATGTAGGCGCCGCCGGCGGCACTCGGCCCAAACAAGACGCACACTTGAGGGACGACGCCAGACATGCGCACCTCGTTGAAGAAGATCCGTCCCGCCCCGCGCCGTCCGGGGAACATCTGGACTTGCTCGGTGATGCGGGCGCCGGCCGAGTCGACTAGATAGACCATCGGGATGCGCAGGCTGGCGGCGCGCTCCTGGACGCGCAGGATCTTCTCGACCGTCTTCGGACCCCACGAGCCGGCCTTGACGGTTGGGTCATTTGCCATCAAGGCGACCGGACGCCCGTCGATTGCGCCCACGCCGGTGACCACGCCGTCAGCGCCGAGACCGTCCTCGTTCCAGTTGGCGAGCAAGGCCTCCTCGGAGAAGGAGTCCGCGTCGAGCAACAGTCCCACGCGCTCGCGCACGGGCAGCTTGCCCTGCTCAACGGCCTTCTCCCGGTGGCGCTCGGGCCCGCCCGCCAGGGCACGCTTTGTCGCTTCGCCTAGATCGCTCATCGGTCGCTGAGCCTATCGGTAGATCCCGGACGGAACCCGTAGAGCTCCTCGCGGTGCACCCGACGCGAGCGCATACGCGACCCAGCCTGCGCTCCCCACGGGCCAGAGGAAGGTTATGCGCGTGTCGGAGTCCTCGATTGAGAGTGCACACCAGCCAAAAGGAGACACGCCTGATGTCCAGCCAAGCCAAAAACGTCCCCTTACATACTTCCGGCCCGCGTCGCAGACCGACGAAGACGCGTCCACATGCCACCAAGCTCATCCTGCCGGGGCTGCTAGCGGGATTGATTGTCCTCGTCGCCTGGCCCGGTGCCGCCGCAGCGTTCGATCATCCGTTTATCGGCCGGTTCTCGACAATCTCCTCGGTGGGCAGCACGGTGCCCGCAAACGGAGACGTGAACCCCTACGGGATCGTGACCGTGCCCAGGAGCGTGGGGTCGCTGGTGCAGGGAGACATCCTTATCAGCAACTTCAACAGCGCCGAAAACCTCCAAGGCACCGGCACCACTATCGTGCAGATGACCCCGGCAGGCAGCCTGTCACTGTTCGCCCAAATCAACCCGGCCACGCTTCCCGGGGCGTGCCCCGGCGGAGTCGGTCTGACGACGGCGCTGGCGGTTCTGCCACACGGCTATGTCGTGGTCGGAAGCCTGCCTACCAAGGATGGAAGCGCCGGCACCGCACAGGCGGGATGCCTGATCGTTCTCGACAAGTCGGGCAGCGTGGTCGAGACTATCTCCGGCCCACCGATCAACGGTCCCTGGGACATGACCTCTGTCAACGAGGGCTCAGGCGCCACGCTGTTCGTCACGAACGTCCTGAACGGGACTGTGGCGTCGGGCGAAACGCCGACCGACGGCGGCACCGTCGTGCGAATCCATCTGCACATCGGCGGTAGACATCGCCCGCCGGCGGTCACCGCGATGGATGTCATCGCGAACGGCTTCCCCGAGCGCACCGACCCTGCGGCGCTTGTGGTGGGCCCAACGGGCGTCGCCCTGGGTGACGAAGGCACGCTGTATGTCGCGGACACGCAGGGCAATCGCATTGCGGCCATACCCGATGCCCGAGACAGGCAGACGCCGCTGGAAGGCGGGGGTACGACGATTGCCACGGGCGGCTACCTCAACAACCCACTCGGACTGACGGCCGCCCCCAACGGCGACATTCTCACGGCCAACGCGAACGACGGGAACATCGTCGAGACGACTCCAATCGGGGCCGAGTTCCAACCGATCGACACCGGCGCCGGTGCAGGAGGCCTGTTTGGGCTCGACCTGGCGCCACAACATCAGGGCGTCTACTTCGTTGACGACGCCAGCAATACCCTGGGCCTGTTGCACTGACGGCCGAGGCAGCGTGGTGGGGTCGCGCCCGGCGGCCCCACCTACGGCAAGAGGCGTCTATAGCGAGAGCGGCGATGGTCGCGCGCGAGCCGGCGCTCGTGACGAGCGCGCAGGCGCGCCTCGACGACATCGATGTCCGATCCCGGCCCGAGCAAGCGCCAGCTGTCACGCAACAAAGGCAGCAGGGTGAAGATGATCACCCAGATCGGCCAAAAAGCCCCATCCGCGCCGCTGGCAAGCCAGATGGCTACGCAGACGAGCGAGGCCGTGGCCGAGGCACCTGCCTCCTGGACCAAGCGCCGGCGCAAGTGGGACTTGCGCTCCACCAAGGCCGCCCGTGCCGCCACGGTGCTGACGGGCAGGTCCGTACGCAAAGCGTCGAGGTCGGCACGCGTGCGCGCCGCGTAGACCGCGCCAAGGCGTTCATCGAGCTCCTCGGCGGTGAGCCGGCCGGCGACGGTGTGCTCGTGCAGCTCCTCGACGAGCCGTTCGCGCTCGGCGTCGGATACGCGTATCTGGCCGGGATCGGGCATCCTTGAGAATGTAGTCCACATGGTCGGTCCTCGACGTCGATGAAGCGTCCGAGCCCAACCGTGTCCGGCAAGCGCCAAACCGCGTACCGCAAACGATCGGAGCTCGAGCATGACCATCGTCGTCACCGAAGATAGAGGCACCGTGCGCCACGTCGTGCTGAACCGGCCGGAGAAGCGCAACGCGATGAGCCAGGAGCTGCTGAGGACACTCGCGGACGCACTGCGCGAGGCCAGCATCGACGATTCGGTCCACTGCGTGGTCCTGCGCGGCGAGGGACCCGTGTTCTCAGCCGGCGTGGACCTGGTCGAGCTGGCCGCCTCGGCCAATGAGCCGGGCAACTTGCGCCCCTTCAGGAACACCTTCCTGGAGTGCACAAATCTGGCTGAAGCAATGCCCAAGCCGGTCGTCTGTCAGATCCACAGGACGTGCGTCGGTGGAGCGCTGGAGGTGG
>DATMPT010000363.1:0-4413 GCA_035567355.1 Solirubrobacteraceae bacterium | reverse complement strand
CGGGGCAAGCGCGTGGCAGACCTTCCGCAAGGTCACCCTGCCCGCGATCCGCTGGGGCGTTGTATACGGCGTCGTGCTCACAACAGCCCGAGCGCTGGGCGAGTTCGGTGCCGTGAGCATCGTGAGCGGGCGCTTGGAGGGCCAGACGCAGACGCTGCCGTTGTACGTGCAGGACCGCTTCGAGAACTTCGACACCACCGGCGCCTATGCCGCCGCTGTGGTGCTGGCGCTGCTGGCGTTCGCGACGCTGCTGGGAATGAGCCTGCTCGCCAGGCGCACCCGCGGGGATATGGTGGTCTGATGGCGATCGAGGTCCGCAACGTGAGCAAGCGCTTCGGCGCGTTCACCGCGCTCGACGATGTCAGCGTGACCGTCGAAGACGGCGCGCTGATGGCGCTGCTCGGCCCGAGCGGTGGCGGCAAGTCGACCTTGCTTCGCATCATCGCGGGCCTCGAGACGCCCGACACCGGCAGCGTGAGGATCGGTGGGCACGACCAGACCGATGCGCCCGCCCGCACGCGCGGCGTGGGGTTCGTCTTCCAGCACTACGCCCCGTTCAAGCACATGACGGTTCATGACAACGTGGCGTTCGGGTTGACCGTGCGCCGCGCCCCAAAGGGGGAGGTCAAGGAGCGCGTGAACGAGCTGCTCGGCCTGGTACGGCTCGACGGCCTGGCCAAGCGCTATCCCTCCCAGCTCTCCGGAGGCCAGCTGCAGCGGATGGCGCTCGCGCGCGCGCTCGCCCCGCAGCCGAAGGTGTTGCTGCTCGACGAGCCGTTCGGGGCGCTCGATGTGCAGGTGCGTGGCGAGCTGCGCGAATGGCTTCGCCGTCTGCACGAGGAGATCCATGTGACGACCATCTTTGTGACCCACGACCAGGAGGAGGCGATGGACGTGGCGGGTCAGATCGTGGTCATCAACAAGGGACGCATCGAGCAAGCGGGAACCCCGCACGAGTTGTACGAGAACCCACGCAACGAGTTCGTGATGTCGTTCATCGGCCCGGTCAACCGCCTCGGCGACGCACTCCTGCGTCCCCACGACATCCAAATTAAGGCCCACCCCAGCCTCTATTCAGACACGAGCACCGTCGAGGCGCTGGTGCGGCGCGTAGTCCACCTCGGCTTCGAGGTGCGCGTCGAGCTAACTCTTCCCGACGGTCGAGACGTGTGGGCGCAAGTCACACGCGAGACGGCCGCGGAGCTCGAGCTGGCCGAGGGCCAGATCCTCGCCGCCCGCCTGCCCGCCCCCCGCGTGTTCGCCTGAACGCCCGCCCTTGCCCCATGCCACCAGCTCAGGGGCCCCCTACCTGGTCTCCCAGGCTTCCTCTTCGCGTGTCAGGGTGACGATCTGCTTGGGCAGCTTGCCCGAGGCGACGTCTGCCACGGTGACGTGCTCCAAGACCTTGCGCAGGTTGGCGCGCAGGGCGATCCACACCTGTTGCAGGCACTCGGCAGAGCCCGCGTACTCGACCTCCTCGGGGCGCTGTCCGCGCACCCCCACCAGCGGCCCATCCACGGCTCGGATGACCTGCGCGAGATTCACCTCCTCAGCGGGATGGGCGAGCCAGTAGCCGCCCTCGGGCCCGCGCTGTGAGCGCACGATCCCGGAGGAGCGCAACTGGGTGAGGATGTTCTCCAGGAAGGAGAGCGGAATCTGCTGCGCTTGGGCCAGCTGGTCGACCTTGCGCGGTGCGTCATGGCTCGAGGCGGCCAGCTCGACGACGGCGCGGACGGCGTAGTCGGCCTTGGCGGTGACGTGCATTGGGGGATTCTGTCCTAAACGCAGGCGCGAGGCGTCGTCGCCTACCATGGGCCCCATGCCCGAGTCCGCATCGACCGCTATAGGAGGCGAGCTGGAGCAGCAACTCGAGCAACATCGCCGCGAGCTGACCGGCTACTGCTACAGGATGCTCGGCTCTCCCTTCGAAGCGGAGGACGCCGTACAGGAGACGATGTTGCGCGCTTGGCGTGGATATGAACGCTTTGAGGGTCGCTCCGCATTGCGCTCGTGGCTGTATCGGATTGCGACCAACGTGTGCTTCGACATGACCTCAGGGCGCGCCAGGCGTGCACGACCGATGGATCTGGGCGGCGCCCAGGCGCCCGAGGCCGCCAACCTGAACATGCTGCCGGAGGTGACCTGGCTCGAACCGGCCCCCACCACGATGGTGTCCTGCGAGGACGATCCCGCGGAGACGACGATGGCACGCGAGACGGTGCGCTTGGCATTCGTCGCGGCCCTACAACATCTGGCACCCCGGCAGCGAGCGGTCTTGATCCTGTGCGAGGTGCTCCGCTGGCAGGCCAAGGAGGTCGCGGAGCTGCTCGATACGAGCGTGGCCTCGGTAAACAGCGCACTGCAACGTGCCCGCGCGACCTTGCGGTCGAGCGAGGTGAGCCCAAGCGATCCGGTCCCCGCGAGCATGGACGACCTACGGCGCGAGCTGCTCGCTCGCTACGTAGAGGCGTTCGAGGCCTACGACCTGGACGCGCTTACGACGCTGATCAAGGAGGACGCCAGCCAGTCGATGCCTCCCTACGACATGTGGTTGCGCGGCCGCGAGGATATCTTGGCGTGGTGGTTTGGACCGGGGATCGAATGTAGGGGATCGCTGCTCGTGCCCACGGTCACAGCCAACGGGTCGGTGGCTTTCGGCCAATATAAGCCGAGTCAGTCTGGCAAAGGCCATGACCCATGGGCCCTACAGGTGCTGGAGATCGCAGAGGATGGGATTGGCGAATTCACATTCTTCCTGAGCACCGAGCGCCTGTTTCCGCTGTTTGGGCTGCCGCCCCGGCTCGATAGCTAGGCTGCCGCCTTCCACCCAACGCTTACCTGGTCCCTTCACCGCTGCCTCCACAGGGCTCTCGGCCCCACAGTCCCTCCACCGGTCAACGCCACGCGCCCTCACCGGTCTCAACGCCCTCTACCGATCTCAACGCCTCTACCGGTCAACGCCACGCGCCCTCCACCAGCCTCAACGCCCACCACCGGTCAACGCCAGGCGCCCTCCACCGGTCCCAACACGCCTCCAGCAGTCAACGCGCCACGTGCCCCTTCCACCTCAAACGCCATCGGTCTCCCTCCACCAGTCCCACCCGCCGCTGCCCGGCGACCGCCAGGTCCGCGGCTCATTCGCTCAAAACATCGTGGAGCCCCATGAGCTCGATGAGCCCACGGAGCTCCGGGGAAACGCACTGCAAGCGCATCTGACAACCCTGGCGCCCGGCGGCGAGCTGGAGTCGCGCGAGCGCGTCGACGGTTACGACATCGACGCCGACCCCACGCACGTCACAGACGGCCACGCTTGCACCACTGCCATCCAGGAGGGCACACAGACGCATGCACAGCCCCGATAGGTCTGCGCGCTGGATCGGACCGCGGATGGCAAAGGAGATCGCAGCCAGCGGGCACCCTCAGGTCGTGGGCCTGTAGATGAGGATGGCGATCCCGTCGCCGGCCACCTTTGAGTCCACAAGCTGTAGGCGCTTCTGATCGCTCGTGGCGCCGAACAGGCGCTTGCCTTGGCCAAGCACAACGGGAAACACCATCAGGCGCAGCTCGTCTACGAGGTCGTGCTCGAACAGAGCATGCACGAGCTGCCTACTGCCCGCAACGAGCACGTCTCCGTTCACGCTCTCCCTGAGCTTTGAGACCTCCTCGGCCACCTCGCCTTTGAGCACGGTCGAGTTGTTCCACTCGGGGCTCTCGAGCGTCGAGGAGACGACGTACTTGGGCATGCTGTTGAACTTGTCCGCAAAAGGCCCCTCCATCGAGGGCCAGGCAGCCGCGAACCCTTCGAACGTGACTCGGCCGAGTAGTTGAGCCTGCGCCTCCATGGCCTCGTCGAGCTTGAACTTGTCGCCCTCTGCGCCACGGTCGAACTTGAAGGTCCAGCCTCCGTGCACGAAGTCCTCGGCACCGCCCGGGTCCTCCATCACGCCGTCCAGCGAGACGAACTCGGTTACGACGATTCTTCCCATCTCGATCCTCCTCGTTGTCGTTTGTCGCTCAGGCTGGAGGCCCAAGCCGAAGCCCTCGTGTCGTCTTTTCTGGAGCACCAGCGGCCGCCGCGGCGTTCGTCGCGACGGCCGGTGGGAGATGCGTCAGCCGGTCTGGACGGCCATCAGATGGTTGCCATCCTGATCGCGGAAGAAGAACATCGGTGGAACCGGGTCCCCCATCCGCATGACCTGCTCGTCGACGTCCACGCCGCGGGCCCGCAGGTCGGCATGGTCGGCATCGACATCCTTGCTGGTGAGCCCGATGCGGGTCTGGATGCCAACCGATTCGCCCTCGCGCGGCGTAACTAGCGCAACGGACGTGGCGGCACCCTGGGGCGCCACTTCCACCCAGCGGTCGCCGTCCCCGAACGGGATGTCGGCGCGCTTCTCGAAGCCGAGCTTCTCG
>DATMPT010000362.1:0-5571 GCA_035567355.1 Solirubrobacteraceae bacterium | reverse complement strand
TGGGCTGCGGGAGCGATGCGGCCCGCGTCGCGATCGATCGCTTGGCTCTGCGTGAGCAGGCGCCGGCGCAGCTCGCGCATCGCTTCGACGGAGCGGCGATCCAGGGCCGCGAGCAGGTCGAGCCGCTTGCGCGCGACACGGGAGCGGGACGCCCGCAAGAGCTCGCCCATGCGCTCCACCATCAGCCTAGGGCGATCGAGCACGCGCGCGAGCGCCAGGCGGTGACGCTCGAGCTCCTCGAGCAGGTCGGTGGCAGAGTGGCGGATGGCGAGCTCGGCGGCCTTGGCGGGGACCGGGGCGAAGGCGGCCGCGACGTGGTCGCAGTTGGGGCGATCCTTGGTGTGGCCGATGCTGGTTATGACAGGCACAGCGCAAGCGAAGATCGCACGACAGAGACGCTCGTCGTCGAAGGCGAGTAGATCCGCGGTGGAGCCACCGCCGCGTGCAACCACGATTACGTCTACGTCTTCGACGGCCTGCAGGCGTCCGAGTGCGTCGATCACCGATCCGACCGCATGCACGCCCTGCACGGACGCCGCGCAGAAGAGGATGTCCTGTGGGGGAAAACGCCGGCCCAACGCTTGGATGACGTCGATATTGGCGTCGTTACGCGCCGCGATCACCCCGATCCGGCGCGGAAACGCGGGCAACGGCTTGCGCCTGCCGGGATCGCATAGCCCGTCGGCTCGCAGACGCTCCAACGTGGCGGCCCGGCGGCGCAGCAGCTCGCCGTCGCCTGTCGGGCGTATGTGGTCGAGAACCAGCTTCGTGGCACCACGCGGCGCATACAAGCTGATGCGCTCATAGTGGGCCTGGACGAGCTCCCCTTGGACGGGGAGCGGGCGGCAGCGCGCCGCACGCCCCTTCCAGATGCACGCGTCGAGGCTTGCGGACTCGTCGGCAAGCGTGAGGTAGACGTGTCCAGAGGCGCGGTGCACGCTGACCTGAGTGACCTCCCCCTCAATCCAGCCGTCCCCCAGGCGCCGCATGGCACCATCGATGCGACCGGCGACTTGGGCTACCGACAGTGCGGTGTCGGTGGGCGTGTCGATCGAAAGCTGGGCCACAGCCTTTGAACGCTAAAGCTCCGTCCGGCGCGAAATCTCGCGCCGTGGCGGTCTCAGCAAGGCTCGCCCGGGGAATCAGCAAAGGCGCGCCCGGGAAGTCAACAAGACTAGCCCTGGGAATCAGCAAAGCTCGCCCGGGAAGTCACAGACTCGCCCTGGGAATCAGCGAGGCTCGCCCGGGAAGGGATGGGCGAGCGAGGCAAGCGCGTGGTCAGCTCCGGCGGCGCCCAGCTCCTCTACGCCGTAGCGCCCGCTGGCGACCCCGACGGAAACCGCGCCGACGCCCCTGGCGGCGGCGATGTCGAGCGGGGTGTCGCCCACGACCAGCACCTCCCTGAGATCGAGCGGACCTTGGAGCATGCTCTCGCCGCGCGCGACCGCGACACGCGTGAGCTCGACGCGATCCTCGGAGTCCGAGCCATAGCCACCAACCAGGAAGAAATGGTTGAGCTGTCCCCGACCCAGCTTGGCGTGCGCGGCGGCCTCGAGGCCGCCGGTGGTGAGTCCCAGCAAGACGCCGGCGGCGGTGAGTCGCTCCAGCAAGCGCTCCACGCCTGCGAGCACGCGATAGCCGGTGGAGGAGGCGACAAAGTCGGGCAAGACCGCCTGGTAGCTGGCCATCAGACGCGTGAGCTCCTCCTGGGCCGGCTGGCGCCCCATCGCCTCGACGAAGGTGACGCGAGCGATGGCCGGGTCGGTCATGCCCGCGGTCGAGTGTTCGGCGATGTCGATCCGCCGGTCGAACAGCCGCTCGAACGCCCACGTCCAGCTACGCGCCCCCGCGCCGCCGGTGTCGATCAAGGTGCCGTCGATGTCGAACAGGACCAGCTTGGCTTGGGTCATCGGCGCATTCTCGCGCTTGCCGGCTGGGAGCGCGTTGGCGGAACCCGGGAGCGCATGAGCTCAACTGGAAGCGCGCGCTACGCCGAATCGATCGTGGAGCGTGGAAGCGCATGAGCTCAACTGAAAGCGCGCACAAACGCCGAAGTCGCGTGGCATGTGGAAGCGCATGAGCCACGCCGGAGTCGATGAGTGGAGCACGCGGGCGCGTGAGCGGGAGACCTTGGAAGCGCATTTGCGCAGTCCGGAAAGGCGTCTGCGGGAACAGACGATTGAGTGTGCAAACATCTGCTATAAAGTTGTGTAGACAACTATTCGGGGTTTTCCCGCTACCACGAGACGAAGGAGATCCGATGTCCAGCACCTCAGCCACGCCGGCCGCCACGACCCCGCTTCCGACCGGTACTTGGAGGGTCGACCCGATTCATTCGAGCGTCGAGTTCCACGTCAAGCACCTCGGCATCGCGACGGTCAAGGGCCAGTTCAAGACCTTCGAGGGGACCCTCGAGGTGAGTCCCGGCGCCGCCAGCGCCTTCGGGACTCTTGACGTCGCGAGCGTCGACACGCGCGAGCCCCAGCGCGATGCGCATCTGCGCTCCGCCGACTTCTTCGAGGTCGAGCGCTTTCCGCAGATCACCTTCGAGTCCACCGCGATCCGACCGCTCGACGAGGACGAGTTCGAGATCGATGCCAACCTCACGATCCACGGCGTCACACGTCAGGTGACCTTCAAGGCGGTGTTCGAGGGGGCCGAGACCGACCCTCAGGGCAACGATCGCGTCGGCGTCTCAGCCAGCGCACAAATCAGCCGCGGCGACTTCGGCATGAAGTTCAACGCGGCGCTCAGCTCGGGCAATCTGGTGGTAGCCGATAAGGTCAAGATCCTTGTGGAGGTTTCGGCGGTCAAGCAGGCTTAGGCTGGCGCCGCTAGCCCACAAGTCCGTCGGCGGGAGCAAGAGCGCGCGCGGATAGCCGGGCCGCCGTCCCGGATTGGCCGTGGGGTTCAGCGAACGGGCACCCCGTCCAGTGCCTCGTCGATGGCCTCGAGCGTGGAGGCGTTGAGGGCGAGGCCCGAGGCCGAGGCGTTCGCGCGCACTTGCTCGGGCCTGCTCGCGCCGACGATCGCCGAGGCGACATTCGGCTGGCGCAAGACCCAGGCGAGCGCCATCTGGGCCATCGTCGTGCCGATCCCCTCGGCGATCGGGCGCAGGCGCTGCACCGCTTCGAGCACGGGGTCCTGCATCAGGCGATCCATGAAACCGCTCATGCTCTCGCTGCTTGCACGCGAGTCCGCAGGCGGCTGCTCGCCCGGTTGGTACTTGCCGGTGAGCACTCCCTGGGCGAGCGGGGACCACACGATCTGGGAGATGCTCTCGCGTTCGCACAAGGGGATCACCTCGGCCTCGGGCTGGCGCCACAGCATCGAGTATTGAGGCTGACTGGAGATCCAGCGCGCGACGCCGGGCAGCGCCAGGGATTGCTCGACGCGCCCCACCGGCCACTCGCTGAAGCCGATGTGACGAGCCTTGCCCGCCTGCACGACTTCGGTGAGCGCCTGCATGGTCTCCTCCAAGGGAGCGTCCTCGTCGTAGCGGTGGCACTGGTAGAGGTCCACGTGATCGGTTTGCAAGCGCTTCAGGGAAGCATCGATCTGCTTGTGGATCTGGGCGGCCGACAGGCCCCTGTCGGTGGGAGACATTGGAAAGTAGACCTTCGTGGCGAGCACGAACGAGGAGCGCTCGTATCCAGAGAGAACCTCGCCTAGCAGTGTCTCGGCCGCACCCTGCCCATATACGTTGGCGGTATCGATGAAGTTGATGCCCTCCTCGAAGGCCGTCTTCACACACGCCTCGGCCTGCTCGCGCTCCACGCCGCCGGAGTAGGTCAGCCAAGAGCCGAGGCTGATCTCCGATACCTCGATGCCGCTCGATCCAAGCTTGCGGAAGTTCACGCAGGCAGACTACCCGCTTGGCGCGAGCTCTACCGTGCTCGCCTGGACTCGCTCTCGCTCCTTCACGGCTACCGCGGTCCTGGCACCTCTACCGTCGCCGTCCCGAGGCGAAGCTTTGTACCGGCGGGGCGACCGCGCGCATGCTCGCGCCCATCTCGGCGCTTTCCTCTTCTGCGGGCGCCTGAGCGGGACCGGCGCTTGGCAGTCCACTCACTGTCCCCGAACCGCCCATCTTCAACGCGTCATCCACGGCTGGGCCTAGGAAACGCTCCAGCGCGACCAACTCCCGCACAAGCACATTGAGCACTCCCGAGGGAGCGCGCTCCAGGCGCCCGCGGGCGAGCAGGAGCGGCTCGGCGCGAGCGAGAGCACGATGGCGCTCATACACCGCTCCAGGCACGATCAGGTTGACCGTGCCCCACTCATCCTCGAACAGCAGGAACATCGTCCCTTTCGCAGTCCCCGGCCGCTGGCGAGCGATGACCATGCCGGCTACAGCCACCGAGCAACCGTGCGCCATGCGCGGCAGCTGAGAACTGGTCGCGAGCACGACCGGGTCGGCGCCGCTCGGAATGGACAGGCGCGGACGCAGGATCGCCATCACGTGGTCCTCTACCGTCACCCCGCTGGTGGCATAGTCGGCGAGCACGCGCTGCCAGCGGTCCAGCGGGCGCAATCGGGGGGTGCGAGGCAGCTCGACCGGCAAGGCCAGCTGGACGCCTTCGTCTACGGCCCCCGCGGGAGCCGCGACCCCCAGTTGCCACAGAGCCGATCGTCTGCGTGCATGCAGCCGGTCCTCATGAGACCTCGAATCGGCATCGACTCCATACGCTGAGGCCAGCGATCCGCTCTCAACGGCGGGGCTCGCGTCAACGAGGTTGTCGCAGGCACCTGCCCAAGCAAGCCGCTCGAGCGTGGCGCGGCATGTGGGCGTGCGCGCGGCAAGGTCGCCCAGGTCGCGAAACGGCCCATCCCGCTCCCGCTCGGCCACGAGCTCGCATACCTCTTGGGCGAGCGCACCCTTGACGTAGCCAAGCCCGATACGCACAGCCAATCGAGCTCCAGCAACTGACTCGGCTCCCATCCATCGCCGAACGCCATCCCGCCCACTCTCGTCAATCGCCTCCATCGTGCACTGAACACCCGAGGCATTCACGTCGAGACCCAATACTTGTATCCCCCGCCGTTGCGCCTCGTGCACGAGGCTATCGGGGGCATAGAAGCCCATCGGCTGCTCGTTGAGCAGAGCACACAGGAACTCGGGCCCGTGGTGGACACGCAGCCAAGTCGACTGGTAGGCAAGTAGGCCGAAAGCCGCGGCGTGTGCCTTGGGGAAGCCGAAGCCGGCGAAGCCCTCCACCATCTCCCACACGCGCTCCGCCGTTTGCTCATCGGCGCCCACGTGAGCCATCGCGCCGGCGATGAAGCGCTCGCGGTGGCGCTGCATCGCCTCGTGGGAGCGCTTGCGGCTCATCGCCCTGCGCAACCCGTCGGCCTCTCCGGGCGAGAAGCCAGCGAAAGCCTCGGCCACCTGGACCACCTGGTCTTGGAAGATGATCGTGCCGAGCGTGCTCTGCAACACAGGCTCGAGCGCAGGGTGCTCGTAGGGGATCTCATAGGAAGAGTCCTTGCGCAGGCACTCGCGGCGCTCGATGTAGGGGTTGATCGCCCCGCCCTGGATCGGCCCGGGACGGACGATCGCCACCTGCACGG
>DATMPT010000361.1:0-2774 GCA_035567355.1 Solirubrobacteraceae bacterium | reverse complement strand
GTTCGAGGAGGACGACGGAACGATCGTGCTCGAGCTGTGCGTGGCCGACGAGGACTACGGCCAGGTGATCGGCCGGGGGGGACGCACCGCCCAGGCGCTGCGCACCGTTGTGAAGGCGGCCGCGGTCAACGAGAAGCGCCGCGTGCTCGTCGACATCGTCGACTAGGAGCAGCCTGGTGAGGGACGGTGCGGGGGACTCGAAGGCAGGCGGCGGGTATGCGATGCCTGCTGGGCGGGGTGGCGCTGCGCGCGGTGAGCACAAGACGGGCGACGCGGCCCATGGCCCGCATGCTGTTCCAGCGGGCCGCGTAGGTCGCGCGCATGGTCTCGACGGCAGCTTCTATGTGACGGGCGCGCGCCCGCGCCTGCTGGCCCTCGGCACAGCCGTGATTTTGGCAGGCCGGATAACCACAGTCGTGCGGCGGGCAGGGACAGATGAGCATCCGATCGTGCGACTGGAGGGAATCGGGGATCGTGAGGCGGTCGAGTCTCTGCGAGGGACCGAGTTGGCGGTCGAGCTGGCCGCCGCCCCGGAGCTCGATGTGGGCGAGTGGTGGGCCCAGGAACTCGAGGGTTGCGAGGTCGTGGATGGCGAGCGGCACGTAGGCACGGTCGTCGGCCTCATGGAGCTTCCCTCCTGTGAGGCCCTGGAAGTGCGGCTCGACCCGGCTGCCGCCGGCGGCCACAGGTCCGTGGCGGCTTCGAGCGAGCTGCTCGTGCCGATGGTGCGCGACGCGATCCGGCAGGTCGATCCCTTGCGCAGGCGCATCGATGTGGATATGGGCTTTATCGGAGAATCCTGATGGAGATCGATATCTTCACCCTGTTCCCCGAGTGGTTCGGGTGGTTCTCCGCGCAACGTCACGTGCGCAACGTGCTCGACGCCGGGTCGAGTTTGCGGTGCGTGAACTTTCGCGAGCACACCCCGCTCAGCGGCGGCCAGGTCGATGACACCCCCTTTGGCGGTGGCGCCGGGATGGTGCTGCGCGTCGATGTGATGGACGCGGCGCTCAGCGCCCACTATGGAGTCGCCGCGACCGGTGTCCGCGACAAGAGGCGGGTGGTCGCGCTTGCCCCCGGCGGGCGCGTCTTGGATGAGAGCTATGTGCAAGAGCTCGCGGCCGAGCCGGCCTTGACGTTTCTGTGCGGGCGCTACGAGGGCTTGGATGAGCGCATCGTCGAGCACTTCGCCAGCGAGACGCTCTCGATCGGACGCTACGTACTCTCTGGCGGAGAGCTCCCGGCGATGGTGGTCTGCGATGCGCTCCTACGCAAGCTCCCCGGGGCTCTTGGACACGCCGACTCCGCGGTCGAGGAGTCTTTCAGCGAGGCTTTGGAGGGTGCTCCAGAGTACCCCCACTACACCCGTCCAGCCGAGTATCGCGGCTGGTGCGTGCCGGAGATCCTGCTCTCGGGCCATCACGAGCGCATACGCGCGTGGCGTGCCGAGCAAAGCAGGCAGCGCCGCACGTGATTCTTCGCGCTATCGGCGGCTCACGCCACGACGATCTCTGCTGTCCACTCGGCGCATGCGCCGAGTGGCCCACCGGTGCATGCACCGGTGGGGACCGTGCCGCATGCGGCACGGTCTTCCCAATGTGGAGGATACGGATGTGGGTTGCCACCTGCGCCCCGCAGGAGCGTGTTCGCTACCATTCGCGGTCGCGTCGGCGAGTGCAGCGACTCTCGCTCACACGACGCCCTCTTCTTATGAGCACAGTCATCGAAAGCATTGAGCGTGCGCAACTGCGCCGCGTCCCCGACTTCGCGCCAGGCGATCGCGTCAAGGTCCACTTCCAGGTGATCGAGGGCACGCGCCGGCGCATTCAGGTCTTCGAGGGAGTCGTCATCAAGCGCCAAGGTCACGGTGCGCGCGAGACGTTCACCGTGCGCAAGCAATCCTTTGGCATCGGCGTGGAGCGCATGTTTCCGGTTCATTCGCCGAAGATCGAGCGCATCGAGGTCGCGGCCAGAGGTGATGTGCGTCGCGCAAAGCTCTATTACCTGCGCGACCGCGTGGGCAAGCGGGCCCGTGTGCGCGAGCGCCGCTATACCGGGCCCGAGCAGGCTGTCGAGTCGGGTCTGCTGTACGGCCCTACGGAGGCAACTGACGCCGAGGGTGCGACCGCCGGCGAGACGGTCTCCGAGGCAGCGGGCGCCGAGGCGGTGGAGAACGCCCAGGATGCACCGCTCGCTACACCCAATGAGAGCTCCGACGACTCTGCCGAGACGGCAAGGCCACCGGCAGAGCCTGGTGGTGAGGCTGGCTCTGAGGATGGGGAAGGCGCAGTGACGCACGGCGCCGAGGACACCCCCGTGGCGGTCGCAGACGATCCCGCCGCTCCCTCCGACGCCGGCGACTCTGAAGCCGGCGACTCCACGGCGTGAGCGCCGACCCAGCCTCGGCGAAGGGCGCTGAGGGCAAGGGCGCGGGGGGGCCAGGTAGGAGGTCGGGCGCCGGGTCGGGCGGAGGCGCGGGTGGGGCATCCAAGTCCAAGACCAACTCCATTGTCGAGCTCATCGTGATCGTCTTGGTCGCGATCGGTCTCGCGCTTGCGATCCAGGCGTGGATCGTCAAGCCCTACCGGATTCCGAGCGGGTCGATGGAACCGACCTTGAAAGTGGGTCAGCGGGTGCTGGTGAATCGCATCGGCATGCACTTCAGCGGGCCTCACGTGGGTGAGATCGTCGTGTTTCACCCGCCCAAGGACGCCGAACAGCAGATCTGCGGCCCCGCGCCCCACATGGTCACCCCTGGTGGTGCCGCGTGCGCC
>DATMPT010000360.1:0-7348 GCA_035567355.1 Solirubrobacteraceae bacterium | reverse complement strand
CATAGAACGATCAGGATCGCGCTTGCCAACGAGCCTTTCAAGGCGAGCAGGGCAACCGGCGTGTAGGTCCCGGCGATCAGCACGAAGATCATCGAGTGGTCCAGGCGCCGCATCCAGCGGCGAGCCTCTGGTCTCCAGGTGACACGGTGGTAGAGCGCGCTGGTTCCCAGCAGGGCCGAGACGGCCGCCGCGTAGATGCTCGCGGCGAGTCGCGCTCGTCCGTCTGAGGCGGCCAGGATCAAGACCAAGCCGCAACCGAGCGACACGAAGAACGCGTACTGGTGCGAGACACCCCGCAGCTTGGGCTTGACTGGGCGCGCTCGCAATGCGAGCTGTGGCCTTGCGCTGCTCACGCACTGAAGTTAGCGCGCAATGCGCCTTTGGGCAATGCCCGGATGCGTGGCGGGTGACGTCAGGCGGCGCGCGCGTGCGTTTGCTCGGCTGCGCTCGCCAGCTTCTCGCGCTCGTGCTCGGGGGTCACGCGGACCACATCCCAAGCAAGTCCCACCCTTGCCATCCCCAGGATCAGCCACCCCGACGGGTCGAGCTCCCACCAGCGCAGCCCGTGGAACGCCGAGCGCGGGAACGCATGATGGTTGTGGTGCCACGCCTCGCCCAGCGATGGGAGCGCAAGCCAGAAGACGTTCGTGGAATGATCCTCCAGCGCGAAGCGCCGGCTCCCGAAGAAGTGGCAGATCGAGTTGATGCTCCACGTGATGTGGTGCACGAGGAAGATCCTCACGAGCCCGCCCCACAGCAGTGCGCTCACAGCGGCCGCGAGCGATCCCCCGCTCAGCCCCAACCCGAGCAGGAATGGGATAGCCAGGCTGTAGAAGGCGATCAACGGGAATGCCTTGTTGATCCTGCGCATCCCCCTGTCGGCGAGCAGATCTGGCGCAAAGCGTTTCGAGGATGCCTGCCCGTGTGTGGAGAAGAGCCAGCCCGTATGCGCGTGCCACAGGCCTCGGAGCATGCCCCCGAGCCCCCTCCCCTCGCCGGTGTGTGGGCTATGGGGGTCACCCTCCTCGTCGGTGAACGTGTGGTGCTTGCGATGGTCGGCCACCCAGTCGATCGCTGGCCCTTGCACGGCCATCTCGCCGAGCACCGCGAGCGTATACCGGACCCATGCGTGTGTCTGGAAGGCTCTATGGGTAAGCAGCCTGTGGAAGCCCACGGTGATGCCGACCGCCGTCGCCATGTACATCACGGCCGTGATCGCCAGATCGAGGGGGCTGAGGAAGTGATCCCAAAGCAGCACCCCGCCCGCGAGGACGCCGAGGAACGGAAGCACGACCGCGAGAACATTGACGTTTCGCTCGAGGCGGGTCACTTGCCCGAGCATACCCGGGGGGATCCCTTTGTTACTCGCCTCCCTTACATCTTCACGTGCCGTCAGGGGTCAGGGCTGAAATTCCGGTCACACGCCCGCGGTTCTTCGCTGCGCACGGTGCCCTCCGCCGCGGAATGCGCCACGGAGACAGCCACCCCGCACCAGCCCGAACGAACCGCAAAAATCAATACCCATCAAATAATCTGCTATTCTCACACTTAGATTTGATCCGCAACTGAAGGAGCATCAGCTATGGGCAAGACCATCGGCATCGATCTCGGCACCACCAACTCGTGCATGGCCGTGCTCGAGGGTGGCGAGCCTACCGTCATCGAGAACGCCGAGGGCGGGCGCACCACGCCCTCCGTCGTCGCCTTCACCGCCTCGGGCGAGCGCCTCGTCGGCACCGTCGCCAAGCGCCAGGCGGTCACCAACCCGCAGAACACGATCTTCTCGATCAAGCGCTTCATGGGCCGCAAGGAGGCCGAGGTGCGCGAGGAGGAGTCGATCGTCCCCTACAAGGTCGTCTCCGGCCCCAACGGCGACGCGCGCGTGGAGGCCGCGGGCGAGCAGTACTCCCCGCCTGAGATCTCCGCCATGATCTTGCAGAAGCTCAAGACCGACGCCGAAGCCTATCTAGGCGAAACGGTCGACTCTGCCGTGATCACGGTTCCCGCCTACTTCAACGACGACCAGCGCCAGGCCACCAAGGACGCCGGCAAGATCGCCAACCTCGAGGTCAAGCGCATCATCAACGAGCCGACCGCCGCCTCGCTGGCCTACGGCCTCGACAAGGAGTCAGACCAGACGATCCTCGTGTTCGACCTCGGTGGCGGCACCTTCGACGTGTCGGTGCTCGAGATCGGCGACGGAGTGTTCGAGGTCAAGTCCACCGCCGGTGACAACCACCTCGGCGGCGACAACTTCGACAAGGCGATCGTCGACTGGCTCGTGGCCGACTTCAAGCGCGACCAGGGCATCGACCTGAGCGCCGACCCGATGGCCCTGCAGCGTCTGTACGAGGCCGCCGAGAAGGCCAAGATCGAGCTCTCCACCACCCAGGAGACGCAGATCAACCTGCCGTTCATCACGGCCGACTCCTCGGGCCCCAAGCACCTCGACACCCGCCTGACGCGCGCCAAGCTCGCCGAGCTCACATCCGCGCTGCTCGACCGCGTCGTCGCCCCAGTGCGCCAGGCGATGGACGACGCCAAGGAGAAGGGCGTCAAGGAGATCGACCACATCGTCCTCGTCGGCGGCATGACGCGCATGCCCGCCGTCCAGGAGAAGGTCAAGGAGCTCACCGGCAAGGACCCCCACCGCGGCGTCAACCCCGACGAGGTCGTCGCCGTCGGCGCGGCGATCCAAGCGGGCGTGCTCGCCGGCGACGTCAAGGACGTGCTCCTGCTCGACGTCACCCCGCTCACCCTCGGCATCGAGACCAAGGGCGGCGTCATGACCAAGCTGATCGAGCGCAACACCACGATCCCCACGCGCAAGGGCGAGGTGTTCTCGACCGCCGAGGACAACCAGCCCTCGGTGGAGATCCACGTGCTCCAGGGCGAGCGCGAGATGGCCCAGTACAACAAGTCGCTGGGGAAGTTCCAGCTGACGGGCATCCCGCCGGCGCCACGCGGCATCCCCCAGATCGAAGTCGCCTTCGACATCGACGCCAACGGCATCCTCAACGTCTCCGCCAAGGACCTCGGCACCGGCAAGGAGCAGAAGATCGAGATCAAGGCGGGCTCGGGCCTGTCCGAGGACGAGATCAAGCGGATGGTCACCGACGCCGAGTCCCACGCCGAGGAGGACCGCAAGGCAAGGGAGCTGGCCGAGGCGCGCAACAACGGCGAGAACGCCGCCTACCAGGCCGAGCGACAACTGGCCGATCTAGGCGACCAGGTCGACGCCGACTCCAAGGGCCGCATCGAAGAGGCCATCAAGGAGGTGCGCGACTCGCTCGAGTCCGAGGATCCTGCCTCGATCAACGCGCGCACCGAGGCCTTGCAGACGGCGTTCCACGCGGTCTCCGAGGCGATGTACCAGAAGGCTCAGGCCGACGCCGCCGCCTCCGGCGACGGCGCAGGTCCGGGCGGCGACGGCTCCGCCTCCACCGAGGGCGCAAGCGAGGAGGACGTCGTCGATGCCGAGGTTGTCGACGAGGGCAAGAGCTGATGGGAGAGGTCGAGCAGCAGATCGAGGAGGGCGAGCCCGTACGGGACGCGCCACCGCCTGCACCCGGCATGCCGGGGGCGGGACCCGCCGGGGAGGATGGGTCGGCCGCGGAGGACGGTGATGCGGCCTCCAGCTCCTCCCCACAGTCCATCCCCGGTCAGGGAATGGACCCCGAGGCGGGCGCCCCTCCCTCCCAAAAGTCCATCCCCGGTCAGGGGACGGACCCTGCTGGGACGATCGAAGAGGAGCTCGACGAGATGGTGAAGACCGCCGCCGAGCGCGATGAGTACCTTGCGCTCGCGCAGCGCACACAGGCCGACTTCGAGAACTACCGCAAGCGCGTCGCGCGCGACGCGGCGCAGGCCCAGGACCGCGGCGTGGCCAAGCTTGCCAAGGAGCTCTTGCCGGCGCTTGACAACCTCGACCGTGCGATCGAGGCAGCCGAGGCCGAGGACCCGCTGCTCGCGGGCGTGCGCCTTGTACGGGCGGAGCTTGCGGCCGCGCTCGCACGTGTCGGCATCGAGTCGTTCGCCCCGTTGGGGGAGCCATTCGATCCGAATCTCCACGAGGCGGTTGCACAGCAGCCCGTGGAGGGCGCCGAGAGCGGCACCGTCGCCGAGGTCTTCCAGAACGGCTATCGCATGGGCGAGACGATCGTCCGGCCCGCCCGCGTGCTGGTGGCCGCTTAGCCCGGAGGCTCACATGGCAACGCGTCCCGACTACTACAAGGCGCTCGGAGTCGACAAGAAGGCGAGCGCCGAGGACATAAAGAAGGCCTACCGCAAGCTTGCGCGTAGGTATCACCCCGATCGCAACCCCGACGACAAGCAGGCCGAGGAGCGCTTCAAGGAGATCTCCCAAGCCCACGACGTGCTCGGCGATCCCGAGAAGCGCAAGCAGTACGACAACGGCACCGGACCGTTTGCCGGCGGTGCGTCAGGTGGCCCCGGCTTTGGCGGCTTTGGCAACTTCGATTTCGACGCCTCCTCGATGGGCGACATCCTCTCCAATCTCTTTGGCGGGGGAGGTGGCGGCACGGGCGGGGGCGTGCCCGGCGGCCGGCGTGCCCGTTCACGTCCGCAGCGCGGGAGCGACCTGGAGACCGAGGTGCGCATCTCCTTCGATCAGTCGATCTCCGGCGCCCAGGTCCCGCTGTCGGTGCCCACAACCGGAGCTTGTCCCACGTGCCACGGCACGGGCGCCAAGCCGGGCACGACCCCGAAGGTGTGCCCACGCTGCGAAGGGCGCGGGATCGAGAGCGAGGGCCAGGGCATGTTCTCGATCACCCAGCCCTGTTCGCTGTGCGGCGGCAGCGGCACCGTGATCGAGGATCCCTGCCCCACCTGTGGCGGCTCGGGCGCGGTGCGCAGCGTCAAGAAATTTCGCGTCAACATCCCAGCCGGCGTCAAGGAGGGCTCGCGTATCAGGGTGCCCGGCAAGGGCGAGGCTGGGGCCCGCGGCGGGCCCGCGGGCGACCTGTACGTCGTCACCCACGTCGATCCTTCGCCCGTGTTCAAGCGCAAGGGCGAGCATCTCGAAGTCGAGGTCCCGCTCACCGTCCCCGAGGTGCTGCTCGGCGCAGAGGTGCGCGTGCCCACGCTGGACGGGTCCAAGACGTTGCGCGTGCAGCCGGGCACACACCACGGAGCGCTCCAGCGCCTGCGCGGCGAGGGGCCGCCCAAGCTCGGCGGCAAGAGCCGGGGCGACATCCACTACCGCTTCACGATCGACGTCCCCGAGCAGCTGACCGACGAGCAGCGCGCGGCGGTCGACGAGCTGTCCAAGTCGATGAACGGCAACCCGCGCGCGAAGCTGTTCTCCGAGGCATCCTCATGACCGAGCAGGGACATACAGCCCGGCGGGCCGGTTCGGACGGCAAAATAGTGACGCGCGTGCAGGTGGAGACCGACCGTGGCGTCTTCATGATCTCGGTGGCGGCCGAGCTGGCGAACATGCACCCGCAGACATTGCGCATGTACGAGTCGCGCGGCCTGGTCGAGCCCAAGCGCTCGCCCAAGGGCACGCGCCTGTACTCCCAAGAGGACGTCGAGAAGCTGCGCCGCATCCACGAGATGACGGTCGACTTGGGTCTCAATCTCGCCGGGGTGCAACGCGTGCTCGACCTCGAGTCCGAAGTGCAGGGCATGCACGCGCGCATCGAGGAGCTGGAAGTCAAGGCGCTGCACGCCCAAGTCGAGCTGGCCGAGGAGCTCGAGCGGGTGCGTCGCTCCTTCCGCGCCGAGCTCGTTCCCTATCGCGCCGTCGGCACACAACTCGTTCGCAAGTCCCCGGCCTCATGAGCGCGCAGCCGCCTGTACAACCGCCTGAGGAGGAGCGCAAGCCGCTGGAGCGCTTTGGCAAGGACCTCACAGAGCTGGCCGAGCAGGGCAAGCTCGACCCGGTGATCGGGCGCGACGAGGAGATCCGTCGCGTGATCCAGGTGCTCTCGCGCCGCACCAAGAACAACCCCGTCCTGATCGGCGAGCCGGGCGTGGGCAAGACCGCGATCGTCGAGGGCCTGGCCCAGCGCATCGTCTCCGGCGACGTGCCCGAGTCCTTGCGCGAGCGGCGTGTGATCGCCTTGGACATGGGCGCCTTGATCGCGGGGGCGGTGTATCGCGGAGAGTTCGAGGAGCGCCTGAAGGGTGTGCTGGGGGAAGTCTCCGAGGCACGGGACACGGTGATCCTGTTCCTGGATGAGCTCCACACGATCGTGGGCGCCGGTGCGGCGCAGGGCGCGGTCGACGCCGCCAACCTGCTCAAGCCGATGCTCGCCCGCGGCGAGCTGCGCTGCGTGGGCGCGACCACGCTCGACGAGTACCGCAAGCACATCGAGAAGGACGCGGCCCTGGAGCGCCGCTTCCAGCCGGTGATGGTGGGCGAGCCGAGCGTGCAGGACACGATCGCGATCCTGCGAGGGCTGAAGGAGCGCTACGAGACCCACCACGGCGTGCGCATCCAGGACAACGCCCTGATCGCCGCCGCCACGCTCTCACACCGCTACATAGCGGACCGCTTCCTGCCCGACAAGGCGATCGACCTGATCGACGAGGCCGCCTCGAAGATTCGCATCGAGATCGACTCCGTACCCACCGAGATCGACGAGGTGGACCGGCGTGTGATGCAGCGCGAGATCGAGCTAACCTCGCTGCGCAAGGAGAAGGACGAGCCCTCCAAGGAGCGCCGTGCCGCGATCGAGGCCGAGCTTGCCGAGCTGAAGGAGCGCTCCGCGTCCATGAGGGCCCAATGGCAGAAGGAGAAGGAGGCGATCCAAGGCATCTCCGAGCTCAAGGAACGGTTGGAGAAGGCTCGCGTAGAGGCCGATCGCGCCGAGCGCGAAGCCAACCTGCAACGTGCCGCCGAGCTGCGCTACGGGGAGATCCCCGAGCTCGAGAAGCAGCTCGCTCAACACGAAGCCGCCGAGCGCGAGCGGAGCGGGGGTGAAGGCGGGACCGACGGAGCGAGCGCCGACCCCGCCGGGACCGACGGCACAGGCGGGCCTGTGTTCCTCAAGGAGGAGGTCGACGCCGAGGATGTAGCCGAGGTCGTGGCGCGCTGGACCGGTATCCCCGTCTCGCGCCTGATGGAGGGCGAAGTGGAGAAGCTGATCCACATGGAGGAGCGCCTGCATGAACGCGTCGTCGGCCAAGAGGAGGCGGTCGAGGCTGTGGCCACCGCCCTGCGCCGCTCGCGCGCCGGGCTGGCGGACCCGAATCGTCCGATCGGCACATTCCTCTTTCTCGGGCCCACGGGAGTGGGCAAGACAGAGCTGGCGCGGGCGCTGGCCGAGTTCCTCTTCGATGACGAGCGATCCATGGTCCGCATCGACATGTCGGAGTACCA
>DATMPT010000359.1:0-6842 GCA_035567355.1 Solirubrobacteraceae bacterium | reverse complement strand
CGCAACCCGAGCAGGGTTAGCTTCGAGCAAGCCGTCACGGTGCATCGTGGCGACATGCTCGACCCGAGCTCTCTGAGCGCCATCGGCGACGGCTATACGACGGCCTACTACCTCGTCCACTCGATGGGACGCGGAGGCGATTCCAACTACGAGCAGCGCGACGCCATCGCGGCCTCAAACTTCGCTCGCTTCGCGACCGCCGCTGGCATCGAGCAGATCGTCTACCTCGGCGGTCTCGGTGATCGTCCCTCATCCCAGCATCTGCGCTCGCGGCTGCGCGTGGGAGAGATCCTGCGCGAGCAGGGACCGCCACTGACTTGGTTTCGCGCCGGCATGGTGGTCGGGGCCGGTTCCGAGAGCTATCGAACGCTCCGCTCGCTGGTCGAGCGTCTGCCTGTGATGCTCGCACCATCATGGCTGTCCACCCCTACACAGGCGATCGACATCGGCGATGTGCTGCGCTATCTCATCGAGGCTCCACGGATACCCGAGACGCGCTCCCACGAAATCCAGGTCGGGTCGGCGGAGGTACTCACGTACGGTCAGATGCTCGACCAGATGGCCGATGCGCTGGGTTTGCGGCGACGCCCGCGCATCCCCGTGCCGCTGCTGACGCCATGGCTCTCCTCGCATTGGATCGGACTCATCACCCCAGTTGACGCGGGCGTGGCGAGACCGTTGATCGAGGGGCTCTCCACCGACACGACCGTCACCGACCAGTCGGGCATGGAGCTGTTTGACTTCCAACCCAGATCCTTCGAGCAGGCGCTGCGCGAGGCGATCGCCGAGGAGGAGGAACCCCTCCCCTGACGTGGCGAGCACTCAGGTGGCTGCGCCGGAACGTAGGCTCGGGCCTGGTGCGTGCTCGTCGATGGGGCTATCGACAGTATCCGCAGTAGCCGGTGGCCAGCCTGCGGATGCCCAACGAATACGCAACGCCGGATGGCGCCGGCAGCGGCGAGAGCGCCGAGAAGGAGCGCATCCGCATCGTTCTCGCCGACGATCACGAGGTCGTGCGCAGCGGGTTGCGGCTGCTGCTCGAGAGAGAAAGCGACTTCGAGGTCGTCGCCAAGGCCAGCGACATAGAAAGCGCCCGGCGCTACGTGCGCGGCCACCACCCAAGAGTGCTCGTGCTCGACCTGCACATGCCCGGCGGCTCGAGCCTCGAGGCGATCCCAACCATCCGCGAGGAGTCACCCGACACGCAGATCGTCGTGCTGACCATGCAGCGGGAGCCCGCGTTCGCACGCGAGGCCCTCGGCGCGGGCGCGCTCGGCTATGTCCTGAAGGAGGCCGCCAACAGCGAGCTCGTCGAGGCGGTCCGGCGCGCCGCCGTGGGCGAGAGCTACCTGACCCAGGCTGGGCGCCCGCATGGCCTCAGAGCCGCCCCCAGGCCCGCCGGACGATCTTTCAGAGCGCGAGGTCGAGGTGCTGCGGCTGATCGCACGCGGACACACCAACGCCGAGATCGCCGGACAGCTGTACCTGTCGGTGCGGACCGGTCGAGACCCATCGCTCGCATATCCAGCAGAAGCTCAGGCGCTCCACCCGCGCCGAGCTCGTCGGCTACGCGCTCGAGCGCGGACTGATCAGCCCCGGAGGCGAGCGCAAGCGCCTGACCTACACGCCCTGCTGCGCGCGGTAGTGCTCTTTCCAGATCAGCCGGTAGATCGGGATCTTGCGGGGAATGCTGCGGATGCCCGGGATAAACGGGATGCAGATCAACGCCAGGCTGAGCGCGCTCATCACGAGCATCACGAGAATGTCGGCGTTGGACGACGCCTTGAACGGTTCGACCTGATACCAGAGGGTGTAGAGCCACAGCCAGGTCTGTCCCGGATAGCTGCCGGTCTCGTTCATCATGCCCCACTGCTTGCCGAGCAGGTGCTGACCTTCGGCGCGTTCAGAGAGCAGCCCCCCGTCGGCCATGAACAGCAGCGGCTTGGTGTAGTCGGTCTGGAAGAACTGGTTGCTCGTCAGCAGGCTTCCATCCAGGCCACCGCTCTTGGCAAGAGCCAGCAGGCTGCTCATCATCGTCGGGACGGGACCGGCGCCACTCGCCTGGACCGTCACGGCGCCCGTGGTCGGGTCGAGCGCGACCGTCTTCGGCGGTGTCTTCTTTTCTTCGTTCGCCGTTTCATATTCTTCCAGTGGCTTGGCGTAGGCTTCTCCCCACGCCTTCTGCGTCTTCTCAGGCGCCGCCAGGTACTGGGCGATGGCGCTCTGCAGTGTGGGATCGTTCGGGATCGTCCGCAGCGGGTCGATCACGAAGTCGTTGGCGGTGTCGATCGGATGGCTGACACCGAGCCACTTCTGCAGGTAGATGAAGGCGATGTGCTGGCCTTCGCCGTTGTGGTTGTACGGGGGGCCGTATGTAGCGGTCGGGCTGGTGCTGTCGAGCTCCCTCGCCGCTGCGGCGACGAAGTTGACCGGCTGCTGGCGCGACCACTGCGCGATCGTGCTCGGCTTCTCGTCGGGGGAGGAGAACAGCACCGTCAGCAGGATCGCCAGCAGCGCGATGACACCGATCGCGATGCACAGCTCCTTGACTAGGTCGTAGGGCGCGTAAGCGCCGGTCCAAGGCTTTGTGTCGTCGTGGGAGCGCAACCTGCCGAGAAGGCTCACGACGATGGCCCGTCGGCGGCGGCGGAGGGTCCTTCTGCGATGGCGAGAGTGGCGTCCCGCTCGGTCGATGCTGCCCCCGAGGCGGCTGCCCGGTCCTCGAGCGCGAACGGTGGCACGACGCCGTGGCGGCGAACGAGTAGCACGTGCGCGACAACGAGCGCGACCACGGTGGCCGGCAGCAACAGCACGTGGTAGCTGTACATCTGCCCGAAGTTCGTGACGTTGAAGAAAGCTCCAACGCCGACGGAGTTCAGCCCATCCTTTGCCTGCGTAGCGATCCACTGCGCGTCGAAGTTCTGCTGGGAGACGTAGCCGGTCAGCGCGCACGGGATCGCGACCAGGAACGTCACGGCGCCGGTGATCCACACGCGCGTGCGCCCGCCGCGCCAGGCGGCCATCCAATACTTGCCCCACAAGTGCACGACCATCACGAAGAAGAACAGCTCCACAGCCCACAGGTGGATGCTGTTGAAGAAGTGCCCGACGCCGGTGTAGTGCCACCAGGCCGGGCCCTTCAGCGCGAGGATGCAGCCCGAGGCAATGATCACGACCAGCGCGGCGATGCTGGCGACCCCGAACACGTAGATCCAAGAGGCCACATACGTCGGCTGGGTGTCGGGCAGCAGCTTCTCGGGCGGGAGCGCCTCAACGGCAGCCTCACGGACACGCCCCGTCCACGACGGCGGACGGGTGGGTGTAGCACTCACGAGGACCCTCCACGTCTACGCGCCGCGCCCGGGAACGGCAACACGATCGCCAGCACGAACACCAAGATCATCAGGCCGATCACGATGATGTTCGCCACGGACAGCTGGATGAAATGCCATTCCACGACGTGCGCCGGGTGATTCAGGTTGAAGACCGCTCCCAACACGCCCACAGGACTCACGACCAGCCTGCTCGTATTGGCCTGCACACCATCTTGTCGAGCAGCCTATAGATGGCCCGGAGTCCTGCGTATCCGTATTTTCCCCTGGTGATGTAGACAGGAAAGCACACGCGACGGCGACACCGATGACCGAGGCTCCGCACATTCCTATGGGGCGCTGGAAATGTCATCAACACCAGATGGAAGGGATGCGGCCTCATCGCAGCCATATCTCCCTCAGCGCGCGGAGACTGTGCGCTCGGTCGGTTTCGCGAAGCGTTCGCGCGCCAGCCGCCAGCCCGCGGTGAGGAACTCGACTCTCTCCTCGGGCCCCTCGTGGCGTACAACGCGAGCATCGAATCCTTCATGGAAGACATCCAGCATCGCGCGGTTTTCGCACAGCACCTCAGCCACGAAATATGTGATCCCGCTCTGCTCGGCGACGATCGCCAAGCGCTCGATGAGGATTGTCCCGAGTCCGCGGCCGTGCAGGTGATCGGCGACCTCGACCGCGACTTCAGCGCGCGTGTCATCCTCCAGCTGGACGTATGTGGCGTGCCCGACGAGCACGGCCTCCTCGTCGTGGGCGACGAGCCCGTAGCGACTCGTGTCCGTGGTGGCCGCGAGGTGCGCAGCGGAGGAGATGTCTACCGCGCCGCTGAAGAACCGCAGGCGCCGGGCCTCCAGGCACAGTCCCATGAGAAATGTGCGCAGCGCGGGCTCATCTGCGGCCGTGGCTGGGCGCACCGTGACCCGCGAACCGTCACGCAGCCGGACAAGCTCTACCACCGACGGATCGTCGCCTGACACCGTCGTAGCTGAGACAGGGCGGGTTGGACATGCGCTTCTCACGGTGCCAACACTCCTACACACAAAGAGCTCGGGCATCAGAGATTGGCCGTCAGCTCGACGCGGAAAACTACCCCACGGTGACTACAGGGACCAGTAATGGCCGATGTGTGCGGCGGCGCGCGATGTCAAGAGCGGCTCGGGTGCCGCGGATCGCGCCGGCTCATCCCCGCCAAGAGCGGTGAGCGTCGCCTGCACGGATTGCGCCAGGGCAGCGGGTTCGTAGCCGCCCTCGAGGACCGCTCCAAGTGGCACGTCGAGCTGCACGGCCAGCCCGCGCACGTGGCGAGCTATCTCGGCGAAGGAGCCCGCCTCCAGACGGCAGCTCGCCAACGGGTCCTCACGGTGCGCGTCAAAGCCGGCGGAGATCAGCACGAGCTCGGGCTCGAACGCCCGGGCGACGGGCAGCACGATGTGCTCGAGCAGCGACAACCACAGGTCCTCCTCGGAGCCCGCTGGGACGGGCAGGTTGATCGTGTAGCCCTCTCCGGGACCGGAGCCCACCTCACTCAATGAGCCCGTTCCGGGATAGATCCCCGACTGGTGGATGCTCGCGAACAGGACATCCGAGCGGCGGCGGAACGCCTCGGCGGTGCCGTTGCCGTGGTGGACATCCCAATCCAGGATGAACACGCGTCGGGCGCCCAACTCGCGGATGGCGAGCTCTGCAGCGAGCGCGACATTGTTGAACAAGCAGAAGCCCATCGCGCGATCCGGTTCGGCGTGGTGGCCGGAGGGTCGCACGCCGCAGAACCCCAGCATCGCTTCGCGGGCCATCAGCGTCCTCGTCATCTCGCAGGCCCCGCCAGCGGCGTGCAGTGCCGCGCGATAGGAGGGCTCCCCGACGAACGTGTCCGGGTCGATCGCGCCGCCGCCGGCCAGAGACAATTCCCTGATGCTCTGCACGTGGCGTGCGCTGTGGATCAGCTCCAGCTGAGCCTCAGACGCTGGTGGCGCCTCGCGTTGCTCCCAGCCCAGCCAGTCGTGTTCAGCCAACGTCTGCTCGATCTCCTCAAGCCGCTCTGGCGTGTCCGGGTGCTCGGGCATGTGCACTCGCGGATCGTGTTCCAGGCAAGCTGGGTGGCTGAAGTAGAGACCGGCCATATCTAGTGTGGGAGCGGAGCGCCGAGTAGCCCGGCCGCGGCGCCTATTGTGCCGGCGGCGGGCAGGGTCAGCACAACGCTACGACGTAGCACGAGCAAGGCGATGGCCGCAGCGGCGAGGAGAGCGTATTGCCACATCTCGCTCAGCGCACCGGCAAGCGGGATCGCTGAGCCGATGATCGCCCCAGCCGCAGCGGGGGCGGCCCCGGCGAGCAACGCGGCGACTCGTTCGTTGAGCAGCAGCCGCTCAAAGCGCGTTGCGCCGAATAGGATGAAGGAGAACGAGGGCGCGAAGGCGACGAGCGCGGCCAAGAGCCCCTGCGGGAAGCCCGCCAGCGGAGTAGCCGACAGCCGCGACGGTCCGAGTGACCGGCCCCGGGCTCCCTTCCCGGCGCCCCGTACCCAGACGGGCGGCGATCCGGCGAGGGACAGCACAGAGAGCGCGAGGATCAGCGCGAGTCCGGGCAAGATGAAGCTCAGCCCGCCAGTGAGAGCTCCCTTGGGGCCTCGCAACCGCCAGGCGCAGTAGATCGCGAGCTGTGTCGAGGCCGGTCCAAGCAGCAGATTCGTCGCGGCGATCGCCCGCTCGAACTGCGCCTCGGTCAGCCACCCCCGCCGCGTTACGCACAGCTCGCGGAACAGCGCGACGTGCGTGGGCGGACCACCGAACCCGATGCACCCGATGCGGCCCCACTCTCGCGCGATCTCACCAAGCGAGGATTTTGCCGGAGAGTCGGCATGTCGCATCGCCCAGGGTATGCGCTCACGGTTCGTGTCTGCTGCTAGCGCCTAGAGCTTGGTCTGATCGGCGAGCCAGTCGTCGAGCATGGGGCGCGTGAAGCAGATGTGCCGTCCTACTCGATGGCAAGGCAGGCGGCCAGCTCGCACGGCCTCGTAGACCCAGCTTGTCTTGACGTTGAGATACCAGGCGGCCCGCTCCGGGCGAAGGAGCCGATCCTTTACGAGCGCAGCCGGCAGGTTTGCTGTTGATGGTGCTTGCATACCCCTTACAGACCGCCAAGGGCTCAGAGCGGCCAACGGATTTCCGCCTACTCGCATTGGCTAGCGGCGAGCGCGTTGACGCCGCGCGTCATGTGATCGAGAACGCACTTGCCTTTGCAGGTGATGGCTGTGCGGCTGGCGTGATGCCGAGCTGCCGCCCCGTTGGATGCGCGCTGACCTGGCTCTAGGTGCCTCCAAAACACCTCCGCGCCCCCCAACGCGGCCCTCCAGGGAAATCGCTAGGGAAATCGTTGGGGTATCCCCGCGCCCTGATACACTCCCAAAACGCCAAAACGGTAAGCGTTCAGTCCGTGGGTGGTTTAGCTGAGTAGGGGTAGCGGGTCGCCGCGGGCGTTGGCGTTGAGCAGGTCGATGAGGTAGGCGTGCAGGCTGCG
>DATMPT010000358.1:0-4348 GCA_035567355.1 Solirubrobacteraceae bacterium | reverse complement strand
GGGACGCGCTCGATCACATCCCGCTGGACGACTCATATGCCAGCGTGCCGACCAATGGGTTCCCGTGGGACGCCTATCACGTCAACTCGATTGCCCTGACCGGCAACGATGACTTCCTCGTCTCGATGCGCAACACCTGGGCTGCCTACCTTGTGAAAGCTGCAACCGGCAAGATCGCATGGACGCTGGGCGGCAAGCGCTCGAGCTTCGCCTTCGGGCAAGGCGCCGCCTTTCAGTGGCAGCACGACGTGGCATTTGGGCCGGGCTCGACGGTCAACATGTTTGACGATCACTGCTGCCAGCTAACCGGCGGAGGCACCTCTGTCCCGGCAACGGGGGCCTCTCGCGGACTCGTGCTCGAGCTCGACCAGGTTACGCGTACGGCGACGCTTGTGGCCCAGTACTCCGGGGGGGACAGGTTCGAAACCGAATACATGGGCAATACGCAGCCCTTGACAAACGGCAACACATTCGTCGGCTGGGGCTCTGAACCGTACCTCTCGGAGTACAGCCGCTCCGGACAGCAGCTCCTACAGGGACGCTTCCCGGGTCCCGACCTTAGCTACCGCTCCACGCTGGAGCCATGGGTCGGGCTGCCGCTCACCCTCCCGGCCGGAGCAGCCCGCCAGAGGAGCGGCAGGACGACGGTGTACGCGAGCTGGAACGGCGCCACCCAGGTCGTCTCCTGGCGGGTGCTCGCCAGCCCGGGCGCCGGTAGGCTGAAGGCTGTGGGCAGCGCAGCCAAGTCCGGGTTCGAGACCGCGATCCCGGTGCCGGCGGGCTACCGGAGCTTCAGGCTGCAGGCAGTGGGTATAAACGGTCGCACGATCGGTGCTTCGCGGCCGTTCTCGCTGGTGGCTGGATGAGGATTCGCGGGTCCGAGGCGATTCTCAGGTTCGACGACGATTCGCAGGGGGTTCGAGGATGGGTTGGAGCCGTTCGAGGACGATACGCATGGGCGTGCCGATCGCGACGATGGCGCTGTGCGGTGCGTTGTGCGCATGCGGCGAAAGCGGGGCCTCGAGCGCATCGACGAAAGGGCTGACGCCGACCGCCGATCGCGCCGAGGCACAAGCCAACTCCGTGGCGGTCTCGCCTCTGCCGGGCACCGAGGACGCCTCGCCGCAGACCCAGATCAGCTTCCTGGGAGAGACGGGCACGAGGGTGGCGAGCGTGAGCGTGGTGGGGTCGAGCAGCGGCAACCACCCGGGCAAACTGGAGCGCTACTCGACCGGGACAGGTGAGAGCTTCGTGCCCAACACTCCGTTTCGGGCTGGTGAGCAGGTGGCTGTGCATGCGCTCGTGGGCAGCGGCCCGGGGACTCCGGAAAAGCCGGTAACGACGATCTTCGCGGTGGCCCACCAAGCTTCGGTCAGCCGGGCCGAGTTCCCCATCAACCCGGGCAATCCGCACGCGATCCAGCACTACGCCTCGGCGCCCTCGCTGACACCCTCGACGGTCACGATTACGACCAGGGCACGGGCGGGCGCGGCGCCGGGAGACCTATTCTTGGCTCCCTACCAGGGCAAGGGTACGCCCGGGCCGATGATCGCCGAACAGGACGGAGCGCTCGTGTGGTTTCATCCGCTTCCCGCGGGCATCGAGTCCACCGACTTCGAAGTGCAGCTCCTCGAAGGCAAGCCGGTGCTCACGTGGTGGCAGGGACGCATCCTGAAGGTGGGCTTCGGCCAGGGAGAAGACGTGATCTACAACACCTCCTACAAAAGGATCGGGAGCGTGCGCGCGGGCAATGGCTACAGGGCCGATTTGCACCAGTTCAGGCTGACCCCGCAGGGCACGGCTTGGATCGACGAGTTCGACCCGGTCAAGATGAATCTCGCCTCGCTGCACGGCGCGGGCGGGGTATTGACCGACTCGGTCGTCCAGGAGATCGACGTGAAGACGGGGCTCGTCATGTGGGAGTGGCACGCGCTCGGGCACATCCCGCTGAGCGACTCCTATAACCCGATTCCACACAACGGCAACCCGTGGGACTACATCCACGTCAACTCGATCGACCCCGGAAGCTCGAACGACGCGCTGGTCTCGGCGCGCAATTCGTGGGCGCTGTATGACGTGGACCTGAGGACGGGCGCTTTCAACTGGCAGCTCGGCGGTAAGCACTCGACCTTCAAGCTGGGTCCTGGGGCAAGAACCTATTGGCAGCACGACGCCGAATGGCAGCCCGGCGGCCTCATCTCGGTGTTCGACAACGGCTCGACGCCGCCCAAGGAGAAGCAGTCGAGGGGCGTGCTGCTGAAGCCCGACTACGCAGCCAGGACAGTGGCGCTGGCGAGGGCATTCGTAAACCCGGGCAAGACGCTGCTGGCGCCGGCCCAGGGCAACACGCTCTCGTTGCCGGGGAATAACTGGCTCATGGGTTATGGCAACCTGCCCAACTTCACCGAGTACGATTCGGCCGGGCGTGTGCTGCTCGATGGCACCCTGGGGCTGGGCGTGCAGGACTTCAGGACCTATCTCTCGCCGTGGATCGGCCACCCGGAAACGGATCCCGCGATCGCGACGAAGCGGAGCGGGCCGAGCGTGGCGGTGAGCACGAGCTGGAACGGAGCGACGGGCGTGGCCTCGTGGCAGATCTTCGCGGGCTCCTCCCCCGCCTTGCTGGTGCCGGTTAGGACCGTACCGAGGAGCGGCTTTCAGACGACCGCGACCGTCAATACCAGCGCTTCCTACATCGAGACCCGCGCACTAGACGCGAACGGCAACGTGCTGGGCACATCCGCGGCCTCACACGCCAGCTGAATCGCCACGAAGGCCGCGTGCACCGCTAAGCTATAGCGGCTGTGAGCGAAAACTTCTCACTGATCGTGATGTGCGTGTTCATGCTCGCCTCATTGGCGTTTCTCGCACAGCAGATCCTCGCCTACCACTAGGCGCCTCGCGTCGAGCAGACGTCATGTTCCCCCGGCTCAGGCTTGTCGACGCGCTGTCTTGAGCCGTTCGCGTTCCTGCTGCTTCTCGACGACGGTGGCGATCAGCTTGAGGAACTGCGAAGGGCCCGTGGCCTTGGCCTTGCCGTAGGTGAAGGCCTCGATCCAGTCGGGGACCTTGCCTTCGGTGGCCATGACGTTGAAGAACTCGCGGCGCATCTCCACGTTGATGCGAGCATCGCCGGCGGGACCCTTGGTGATGTTGAAATCTGGCATCTGCAGGCGGAAGAACTGAACGTCGCCGCGCCCGTGCAGCTCCACCCCGACGACGATCGTCATCGGGGCGAGCGCGGGGACTTCCTCGACGAAGCGTCGCGCGGCCTGCTCGATCAGGCTCTTGGCGTCCTCGGCCATCAGATGCACCCTTCCCTCTTGCGTGCCACGACAAGCATCAGATCTTGTGGCGCTGAAGGAGCTTCTTGCCGATCACCATGCGCTGGATCTCGGACGTTCCCTCGCCGATCAGCAAGAGGGGAGCGTCGCGGTAGAGGCGCTCGATCTCGTACTCCTTGGAGTAGCCGTAGCCGCCGTGGATGCGGAAGCACTCCTCCACGCAGAAGCGCCCGGCCTCTGAGGCGAATAGCTTGGCCATACCGGCCTCCAGGTCCGAGCGAACGCCTGCGTCCTTCAGGCGCGCCGCGCGCAGCGTGAGCAGCCGGGCGGCGTCGACCTGGGTGGCCATGTCGGCGAGCTTGAACTGGATCGCCTGGTGCTCTGCGATCGGCTTGCCGAAGGTCTTGCGCTCTTGGGAGTAGCGCAGCGCCAGCTCCAGGGCGCGCTGGGCGATGCCGACGCCGCGCGCAGCGACGTTGACGCGGCCGACCTCCAGCGCGTCCATCATCTGCGCAAAGCCCTTGTTCAGGCCGGCGTCCTCGCCGCCGAGCACGTTCTCGGCGGGACAGCGATAGCCATCGAAGACGAGCTCGGTGGACTCGACGCCCTTGTAGCCCATCTTCTTGAGCTTCTCCGGCACGATCAAGCCGGAGTAGTCACCCGTGTTCTTGGAGACTCCCCCCTGCTTCTCGGCGATGAAGCAGGTGAAGCCCTTGTGGCGCGGCTGGGCGTCGGGGTCGGTCTTGACGAGCACGAACACGAGGTCGGACATGAGGCCGTTGGTGACCCACATCTTCTGGCCGTTGATCTCGTACTTGCCGTCCTCGCCCTTCTTGGCGGCGGTCTTGATCGCCTGCACGTCTGAGCCCAGCTCCGGCTCGGATAGCGAGAAGGCGGCGCGGATCTCACCGGTGGCCATGCGCGGCAGGTACTTCTGCTTCTGCTCGCCGGAGCCGAACTTCATCAACAGGTAGGAGCCGATGAAGTGGGTGTTGATGACGCCCGAGATCGAGATCCACCCGCGCGAGAGCTCCTCGACGATCATCGCGTACGTCGTGAGGTCG
>DATMPT010000357.1:0-5313 GCA_035567355.1 Solirubrobacteraceae bacterium | reverse complement strand
ACCTTCAGGTTCTACCAAGCCTGTCAGCTGGGATTCGTATTTGAATGCGCCCCCGCTCAGCTTGAACCGATCGACGACCGCGTGGCCCCTATCGACAACGTAGATAGAGCCCGCGGCGGCACTGGTCGAGTTGTCCACGGCGACACCCACCCACCTCCTTTCGAATTCAAAGCTTCCGGCGGGCGTGTCTTGGCCAGAGAATTCCGCGGGCGCACCGCCCGCGGGCAAGCCTCCTCTTTCGCCGAACACCTTGACCGCGTCGAAGTCTTCACCGCTTTCGGGCACAAACACATTTCCAGTGGACTCTTCGACTGCCATCCCCGTCGGCCTTGCGACAGTACCGAAGCTGTGGAGATAGGTCGCAGGCGAGGCCAACGCGCTGGTGCTCCCCGACGCCAAGACGGCGAGCGCTGCGCACCACAGTGCGAGCAAAGCAAGGACAGGACCACGCGAAATGGCGACTCTACCGAACATGACCAACCCCCATGAAGCCCCAACTGGTGAGGCGTAGTGGACGAAACGCTGCGTATCCGAAGATGTGCTTGCCTCAAAGTAGACGATCCAGCAAGCCTACGTCAACCTGGAAGTGGAGTTATTGGGGCCTTGTTCGTGCTTGCCGTACCCCGGCTCACGGTCAGGATGAGCGGCGCTTGATGGCTGTCTGCCTGGTGTCTTCGGAGTTCATTCCGTAAACGCTCGCCATAACATCCAGGCGGCGCGGTTTCCTGAAGCCATGCGGCCAAGGGCCGATGCTCGCCATACAGACTCGCAATAGCCTGCGCACGATGGCCCTCATCGGCAAGGAGACTCAGTGCATCCGGTGATTCACACTGAAAGGCTGACCAAGCGCTACGGGAGCACGCTCGCGCTCGAAGGGCTCGACCTGGCGGTGGGCGACGGCGAGGTCTACGGCTACCTCGGCCCGAACGGGTCGGGCAAGACAACCACCATCCGGTTGTTGCTGGGACTGCACCGCCCGAGCGGCGGGCGAGCGGAGGTGTTCGGCATAGATGCGTGGGGTGATCCGGTGAGCGCGCACCGTGTCGCATACGTGGCAGGGGAGCCGTTGCTGTGGCCGGCGCTGACAGGTGCGGAGACCTTCGAGTTCCTCGCGCGCCTGCACGGCGGCACCGACATCGCCTATCGCGATCTGCTCGTGGAGCGCTTTCAGATCGACACGCGCAAGAAGATCAGGGCGTTGTCGAAGGGCAATCGCCAGAAGGTGCAGCTGATCGCGGCGCTCGCCACGCGCGCGGAGCTGCTGTTGCTCGACGAGCCGACGAGCGGCCTTGACCCCTTGATGGAGGTCGCCTTCCGCGACTGTGTGAAGGAGGCGAAGGAGCGCGGGCAGACCGTCTTTCTCTCCTTGCACATCCTCAGCGAGGTGGAGGCGCTATGCGACCGCGTCGGCATCCTGCGGGAGGGCAAGCTCGTCGACGAGGGAACGCTTGCGGAGCTGCGCCACCTCGCCGCGCAGACGGTCGAGGTCACATTCACCGGCCGGGCGCCCGAGCTCCCGCAACTGTCGGGGGTGCGCGTTGGGGGTGCCGGGCCCAACGCGCTGCGCTTCGAGGTCTCAGGGGGCGTCGGCCCGCTGATCGCGGTGCTCGCCCGCGCGGGTGGGGATTCCATAAAGACCCTGACCAGCCGTGAGCCGTCGCTCGAGGAGATATTCCTGCACCACTACGACGGCTCCAACGGCTCCGACCCTCGCGGCGCCGATGCGTAGGTCTCCGTTGCTGTTCGGGTGGGCGCATGCGCCCACCCGCCGGACGGCGCATGCGCCGTCCGGGCCACCGGCGCATGCGCCGTGGCTTCAATGAATAGAGCTTTCCTTCGGCGACCCGCGGCCGTGCTCGCGCGCCGGGCATTTCGCGGTGCCCGGGTCCGTACGATCGCGTTCGGCTACCTGTTCGCCCTGTATGCCTACATCCAGCCGGTCGGCTACCGCCATGCCTATCCAACGTTCTCAGACCGGCTCGCGTTCGCCCGCAGCTTCGCCGGCAACGACGCGTTGCGCCTGTTCTACGGCTACCCGTATGACCCGTTGACGGTCAGCGGTTACAGCGCCTGGCGCGTCGCCGGGACGCTTGCGATCCTCGCCGCTGTCTTCGGGCTGCTGGCCGCGGTGCGCGCGCTTCGCGGCGAGGAGGACAGCGGCCGGATGGAGCTCGTCCTCGCCGGCGCGGTCGGACGCCGCACGGCCTATCTCTCGGCGATGGTCGCGATCGCGCCGGGCGTCTTGATACTGTGGCTCGCCGAGTCTGTCGGCTTCATCGTCGGTGGTCTGCCCGTGGGCGGGTCGGCCTACCTTGCCCTGGCGTTGCTGTTCCTAGGGGTCGCGGGACTCGCCTACGCGATCGTGCCTCGAACGAGCACCGGGATCGCCTACGGGCTCCTGACCGTCACGTTCCTGTGGCAGCTGACCGGCTCGCTGCCCGGCGCGCCCAAATGGCTCGTGGATTTGACGCCGTTCGCGCATGTCGGGCTGGTGCCCGCACAACCCCTTCGCGCCGGCGCCGCCGTCGTGATGCTCGCTGCAGCCGTGAGCTGCTCGCTCGCCGCTACGTGGGTCTTCAGGCGACGCGACCTGACGGGACAGTAGGAGCGCGGGTCATGCTTCAAAGGTAACGGTCGGGCGCTGGCGCTTGACTCATACGACGCGATCGCGCTGTCCCCCGAGTACGCTCTCGTCATCGGCATCGAAGCCGGGGAGACATAGCTTTACACGGGCGCCCCCGCGAGTACTCGCGCCAGCCGAGACGTGTCCGCCGTGCGCCTCGGCGACGGCGCGCACGATCGCCAGGCCCAGCCCGCTCCCGCCGGCTGTGCGGGTGCGCGCCATATCGGTGCGATGGAAGCGCTCGAACACGCGCTCGCGCTGATCCTCGGGGATGCCAGGCCCGTCGTCCTCGACGATGAAGTGCAGTCCGTCGCTGCCCTGCCGCTCGACTGTGAGACTCACTTCACCGACCTTGGGCACGGTGTGAGCGACGGCATTGGCGAGCAGGTTGCGCAGAGCCTGGGCAAGGCGGTCGGGGTCGGCGCACAGCGTGCCGGCTGGAACGGCTCCCAGCTCGAAGCGGCGCTCGGCTGTCACCCGCATCCCCTCCCAGAGCTCCTTGACGAAGCCCTCGATGTCGATCGGCTCCAGCCGCAGGAAGTGTGCCTGTTCAGAGTTCGCGAGCAACAACAGGTCGTCCACCAGCCGGCGGATACGCCTGACCTCGGCCTGCACGAGGCCCTGCACTCGGCGGAGCTCCTCAGCAGGTGGGTCCGGTTGCGCAGCCAGCACTTCGAGTTGGCCATTGATCACCGTCAGTGGGGTGCGCAGCTCGTGCGAGGCTGTTGCCACGAATGCCCGCTGTCCCGCGAACGCCTCGGTCAGGCGGTCCAGCATGTGGTTGAAGGAGTCCGCCAGCACTCGCACCTCGTCACGGCGGCTCCCGACGTCCTCGATGCGCGGATCCAGGTCGCCAGCGTCCACCCGGGTGGCGACTGCCGCCATCCGCCGCAGCGGACGCGAGACACTCAACCCGACCAGATAAGAGGCGATGAGGGCCACCATCAGCATCAGGGCGCCAGCGAGAATGAACGCCCGTGCCACCCCTTCCTGGGCGTGGGAGACTGCTCCTAGCGGCTCGCCCACCCCGACGGTCGCGTAGAGGTTACCTACGCGGACCCTGCGCTTGAGCAGGCGCAGTCCCCCGACGTCGGGTAGCAGCGGCGTCGAGTAGCCGTCGTGGATTGTGCTCAGCTGTACTGACAGGTGGTTCTCGCGTTCCTGCTCGCTCGTTGACTCACCGTGATCGGGGCGGGCGGTGCGGAAGAGCTCCGGCTGGTTGGTGGCGGTGCTAGCTCCCGGGATCAAGGCGAACTGCAGGGTCGAGGGCGCACCGAAGGGCTGGCTGTGCACGTAGGCCGTGGCGGCCTGAGCGAGCTCCCGCGGGGAGCGGTCCTCTGAGGAGGACAGCGCATGGGACAAGCTCGCGACCTCACCGGCGATCCTGTGGTCGATCTGCTGGCGCAACTGCCGGCCAGTGCCGCGGTACACCGCCACGAAGATGACCGCGCAAGAGAGCAGCATCACCGCAGCCACCCATGCGGTGAGCCGCCAGCGCATACCCGTGGGAATCATCCGGCTAAGAGCCGGTTGCATCGTCTAGGCGATAGCCGACAGCGCGGACTGTCGATATAGGTGCTGGCCGGTCTCCTACACGCAGCTTACGCCGCAGATAAGTCACATAGACATCCACGACGTTGGTCGCCGGGTCGTGGTCGTAGCCCCAAACCGCGCCCAGGATCTGCTGGCGTGAGAGCGCCTGGCCGCGATGGCGCAGCAGATGGGCGAGCAGCTTGAACTCGGTGCTCGACAGGTGGATCTCCTGCCCGCCACGTTGCACTCTGCGGGTTAGCAGGTCCAGCTCGATGTCGGCCGCTCGCAGCGTGGCAGCCGGGCTCTGGTTTGCAAGGCGCAGCTGGGCTCGAATGCGGGCCGTCAGCTCGGGCAGCTCGAAGGGCTTTACCAGGTAGTCGGCCGCGCCGGCATCCAAGCCCGCGACGCGATCTTCGAGTTCTCCGAGCGCGGTGAGCACGATGACCGGCAGCAGGGGCCTGCTCTCTCGCAGCGAGGCGAGGACCTGAAGCCCAGTGTGCTCAGGGAGCATCAGATCGAGCACGAGCACATCGAAGCTCTCCTCCAGGGCACGCTTTTCTCCCTCTGCGCCATCTGTGGCCGCCTCGACGGCGTAACCCTCAGCTCGCAGGCCGCGCTCCAGGAAGTCCACGATCCCCGGCTCATCCTCGACGATCAAGATCCGGGCAGGGGTCACCGACCGGGTCTGACCCGTCCCATCCCCGGCTGCTGGCATATGCAGAGAATAGTGCTCGAGACCGGCAGATCCGCTTTGTTTGCAGGCATTTGAGCTTTCTAATGGTGTTGTTATGGCGTCATTAGGGAAGGCGCCGACACTCCCTCCAGTGACCAGCTTCCCCTTCGCTAGCCGGCTATGAACACGCCCTCCCGCCACCATGAAACGCTCAGACGTGACATCGCTTTGCGTCACCTGCGCCATGCCAATCGCTGGATCCTCGCGACGAGCGCCGCGCTGACAGGTGTGCTGACGGCCCTCACAGCCAACGCCTCCACTGGCAAAATCCACAAGACCTCGCGGACCGGAAACGCGACCCGGGGAGACTCAGCCACGGCCCACCATACGTTTGGGCACTCAGACGCGCATCGCTCTCAGCCGCTCTCCCCACCAAAACAGGCCCCACAGGCTGTTCCGGCTACGCCGAGCAGCCCGGAAGAAA
>DATMPT010000356.1:0-5976 GCA_035567355.1 Solirubrobacteraceae bacterium | reverse complement strand
TAACGGACCCACCAGCAGCACACGGACTCTCAACTGCGCTAATCCCCAAAGAAAACACGCGAAGCACAACACTCTTTCCCTATCGCGACCCGGTCCCTCTCCCAAGGTCCCCGTCAAAAACCAGGTTTGCTGTCGACCACGGGGACCGACCCCTACCTGACCTTATGTTCCCCAGCAGTCCTACAGATGCCGAGTTGGCAACATCCTACACACAAAAGTCCCCTCGTGTCAAGAGGGGCCAAGTCATCCGATGCGGATGATGCGCTCACCCGCCGGCGTGCGAGCATGAGACCTTCCGCAGACCGGTATTCCCTCCACACGAAAGGAACCATGAGCACAGCGGCGCAGCCCCGGCCCGCGACGACACCCGCCGCCGAGGACTTCACCCAGGCCGCCGACGTACTTGTGGTCTTCGGCATCAGCGGCGACCTCGCCAAGGTGATGACCTTCCATTCGCTCTACCGCCTGGAGCGCCGCGGGCTGATCGACTGCCCGATCGTGGGCGTGGCCGCCGAGGACTGGAGCGTGGAGGAGCTGCGCGCACATGCGCGTGGCGCGATCGAAGCGTGCGGCGAGACGATCGACGAAGCGGTCTTCGAGCGCTTCACCGAGCGACTCTCCTACGTGTCCGGCGACTTCGCCGAGGAGGCCACGTATGCGCGTGTGGGCACCGCCATCGGTGATGCGCAAGCCCCGGTCTTCTACCTGGAGATCCCACCCTTCCTGTTCGGCACCATCATCAAGGGCCTCGCCACAGCCGGTATAGCCAGGAACGCGCGCATCGTCGTGGAGAAGCCGTTCGGCCACGACCTCGCCTCCGCGCGTGCCCTGGCGGCGGAAATCCACCGGTACATCGAGGAGCCCCAGCTGTACCGGATCGACCACTTCCTGGGGAAGATGGGCACCGACGAGTTCCTGTATCTGCGCTTCGGCAACACGATGATCGAGCCGGTCTGGAACCGCAACCACATCGCCTGCGTGCAGATCACGATGGCCGAGGACTTCGGCGTCGAGGACCGCGGCCACTTCTACGACCCCGTCGGCGCGCTGCGCGACGTGGTCGTCAACCATCTCATGCAACTGGTCGCCGCCGCCGCGATGGAGGCCCCGGCGGCAGGCGACGCGGAAACGCTCAAGGACGCCAAGTTCGCTGTGTTTCGCTCCACGCACACGGCCGATCCTGGGCACTACGTGCGCGGCCAGTACGACGGCTACCTGAACATCGATGGAGTCGCCAAGGACTCGACCACCGAGACCTACACCGCCCTGCGCTTGAGCATCGACAACTGGCGCTGGGCGGGCGTGCCCTGGTTCATCCGCACAGGCAAGCAGCTGCCGGTTACGCAAACAGAGCTGCGCGTCGTCTTCAAGCACCCGCCACGGCTCGGCTTCATGGAGCACCGCCACCGCCGCCCCGAGCCAGACCAGCTCGTGGTCAAGCTCGATCCCTCGACCGGCACGCGCCTGATCCTCGACGCGCACCGCGCCGACAGGGGCGGCCCGCAAGCGATCACGCTCGACATGGAGTTCTCGCAGGAGGGCGGCGAGGCGCCGACGCCGTACGAGGTGCTCCTGCTCGACGCGATGCGCGGCGAGAGCGTGCGCTTCACACGCCAGGACTCCGTCGAAGAGACGTGGCGCATCTATCAAGAGTTGTTGAAGCAGCCGCCGCCGGTGCATTCCTACGCGCTTGGCACGTGGGGGCCGGCCGAGGCGAACAGGCTCGTCGCCGGCTACGGCGGCTGGCACGGGCCTTGGATCGCGTCGTGAGCCCGGCGAAGGGAAAGCCGAAAAAGGGTGCCCCAAACGGGACAACACCAAGCGGGGCCGCGCAACCCCAGAGCGCGGCGATGCCCTCACCTTTCCCGCCGATCGCCGACTACGCATTCCTGTCGGACTGCCACACCGGCGCGCTGGTTGCGCCCGACGGGACGATCGACTGGTTGTGCGTGCCTCGCTTCGACGCACCCAGCGTGTTCGGCTCGCTACTCGACCGCCAGGCGGGCGGCTTTCGCTTCGGCCCGTTCGGGATCAACGTGCCGACGGCGCGCATCTACGAGCCGGGCACCAACATCCTGCTCACCACGTGGAAGACCACGAGCGGCTGGGCGATCGTGCGCGAGGCCCTGATCCTGGGGCCCCGTCGCGGCGAGGACCTCGTCACGCCGCACACTCGCCCCCCGGCCGACCAGGACGCCGACCACCTGCTCGTGCGCCTTGCGATGTGCCTGGAGGGCGAGGTCGAGATGGAGCTGACATGCGAACCGATCTTCGACTACGGGCGGGTGCCCGCCGACTGGATAGTTACCGACGACGGTCACCGAGCCGACGCCAGCCCCGAGGGCGCCCCCCAAAAAGACGGCAAGGCAGCCGACACCGGGCAGACGATCAGGCTGCAGACGGACATGGCGGTCGGCGTGGAGGGCGACTGGGTAAGAGCCCGTCACGTGCTCAGGCAAGGACAGCAGATCTACTGCTCGCTCTCTTGGGCCGAGGAGCTAGCGGCGCCCGAAGACGTCGACGACGCCAACGCACGGCTGGCCTGCACCGCCAGCTTCTGGCGCGGCTGGCTGGGCCGTGCGCGCATGCCGGATCACCGCTGGCGCGACCCGATCCAGCGTTCCGCGCTCACGATCAAGGGCCTCACGTACATGCCGACCGGCTCGACGGTGGCAGCGCTGACGACCTCGTTGCCCGAGACACCAGGCGGCGAGCGCAACTGGGACTACCGCTACACCTGGCTACGCGACTCGACCTTCACGCTGCAGGCCCTGCACTACCTCAACCTCGACTGGGAGGCGGAGGAGTTCATGCAGTTCATCGCCGACCTCGAGCCAAACGGGGACGGGGCGCTACAGATCATGTACGGGATCGACGGGCGGCGCGACCTGGCCGAGTCTACGCGCGAGGACCTGTCGGGCTATGCGGGAGCGAGCCCTGTGAGGATCGGCAACGGCGCCTTCGACCAGAGCCAGAACGACGTGTTCGGCGCGGCGCTCGACTCGATCCTGCTGCACACCCGCCGCTCAGAACGGCTGCCGCGCAGGCTGTGGCCGATCGTGCAGGCCCAGGCCGAGTGCGCGACGAAGGTGTGGCGCAAGCCCGACCAAGGCATCTGGGAGGCGCGGGGCAAGCCCCAGCACTATGTCTCCTCCAAGCTGATGTGCTGGGTGGCGATGGACCGCGCGGCCAAGCTCGCGGCGATGAGGGGCGACGGCAAGCGTAAGGCCAAGTGGCATGCCACCGCCGAGGAGATCAGGGCAGACATCCTCGCCCACGGGCTGACCAAGGACGGGGTGATGCGCCAGCACTACAAGACCGACGCCCTGGACGCCTCCAACCTACTCGCCGCGATCTTCGGCTTCCTGCCGGGCGACGACGAGCGCCTGCGCGCAAGCGTCATGGCGATCGCCGACGATCTGACCGAGAACGGCTTCGTGCTGCGCTACCGCACCGGCGAGACCGACGACGGCATGTCGGGCAAGGAGGGGAGCTTCCTGATCTGCTCCTTTTGGCTTGTCTCCGGACTGGCGATCGTCGGCGAGCAGCAGCGCGCCCGCGACCTGATGGAAAAGCTCTTGAGCGTCGCCTCGCCGCTCGGGCTGTACGCCGAGGAGTTCGACACGAGCACGGGCAGGCACCTGGGGAACTTCCCCCAAGCCTTCTCCCACCTCGCGCTGATCGAGGCCGCGGCGCGCATCATCGTGATCGAGCGCTTGGCGGAGATCTCGTAGTGAAAGAGGGCCGCCGCCGCGTCGTGATCGTGGGCGGCGGCTTTGGTGGGCTCGCGGCAGCCCACGAGCTGCGCAAGGCCGACGTGGAGGTAACGCTCGTGGACAGTATGCACCACCACCTGTTCCAGCCGCTGCTCTACCAGGTGGCCGGTGGCGGGCTGGCCGCGGGCGAGTGCACCTCGCCGATCAGGACGGCGCTCAGGCGCAACCGGAACACGACAGTATTGATGGCCGAAGCCACCGGCCTGGACCCCGAGCGGCGCCTGCTCACCCTGGACAGCGGTGAGCGCCTGACCTACGACAGCCTGGTCGTGGCCTGCGGCGCGCAGACCTCTTACTTCGGCAATGACGAGTGGAGGGGCGTCAGCTGTGGGCTGAAGACGCTTGCGGACGCTTTGGACATGAGAAACCGCATCTATGGCGCCTTCGAGGAGGCCGAGCGCGCACAGGATCCCCAGGAGCAAAGGGAATGGCTGACGTTGTGGTGATAGGCGGCGGGCCCACCGGCGTGGAGCTGTCTGGCGAGCTTGCAATTCTGGCCCGGCACGGGATGAAGCGCGGCTTTCGCCGGATCGACCCCAGGAACGCGCAAGTGATCCTGCTCGACGCCGGCGAGCGTCTGACCGCGGCCTTCAGCAAGCGCCTATCGGGCAAGGTGGCCGAGGAGCTGGCCTCGCTCGGCGTGCAGGTGCGCGAGGGCGCGCGCGTGACGGCGATCGATGCGACAGGCGTGACTGTCTCCGACGGCACGGTCGCGGAGCACAGGACGAGCTCATCCGAGAGTCGCCGTGCCTCCGCGTCACCGTCGTCTGCACCGGAGGGAGCAAGTCTGGCCCTCGCGCGGGACGAGCGGATCGCAGCCAGGACCGTGATCTGGGCGGCCGGCGTGCAGGCCGTCCCCTTCGCCGCCACGCTGGCCGAGGCCACCGGAGCGAAGGCCGACCGGGCCGGGCGTATCGAGGTCGAAGACGATTTGACCGTGGCCGGGCATCCGGAGATCTCGGCGATCGGCGATACGTCGCTACTGAAGGACAAGCAAGGTAAGCCCTACCCCGGCCTGGCGACCGTGGCGATCCAGGAGGGCCGTCACGTGGCCAAGGCGATCGCCGCGGGTGCCGCTGGCGCGGAGACCCCGTTCCGCTACTTCGACAAGGGTGCGCTTGCCGTCGTGGGCAGGGGCAAGGCGGTATGTGAAATCAGAGGCCATGAACTTGCGGGAAGAATCGCCTTCATTACCTATCTGACTGTTCATATGTATTACCTGGGCGGCGTGAGAGGAGACCGCTTGAAGGTGTTGATCGACTGGGTCAGCGCCCGGCTCGGCGATCCCCAGAACCAGGTGATCGAGGGCCGGCTGGCCGGCATCGAGCGGCCTCGCCCAGGCACCCACGCCCGATGACCGGGCCGGCGAGATATGCGAGCCCGATGACCGCTGCCGGGCACGCGAGCGGGACGATGCGGTGAAGGCGATCGATCCGAGACTGGGGCGCTATCCGCGCGCGACCAGGACGTTCCTGGCGGTGTCGGTCGCGCTGGGCTCGCTGAGCGCGCTGCTGGTCGTGGCACAGGCTTGGTCGCTGGCGGAGGTCCTCGCGGGGGCGTTCTCCGGCGGCAAGGACCTGGGCCGGCTGCAAACGCCGCTGACGGTGCTGCTCGGCGTAGTCCTCGCGCGCGCGATCGTCGCGTGGGCGGCCGAGCTGGCGGCAAGCCGGAGCTCGGCCCAGGCGAAGTCGCAGCTGCGGGGCGCGCTGCTGGAGCGGGTGGCGCGGCTCGGCGTGGACAGCTCGCGCTCGCAGCGCACGGGGTCAATGGCAGTACTGGCCACCCGCGGCGTGGACGCGCTCGATGGCTACTTCTCGCTGTATCTCCCCCAGCTGCTGCTTGCCGCGATCGTGCCGGTCGTGGTGCTGGTGGCGGTCTTCTCAGAAGATTGGATCTCGGGTGCGATCCTCGCCGCGACGATCCCGCTGATCCCGCTGTTCATGGCACTCGTGGGGGCGAGCACGCGCGTCAAGACGAACCGCCAGGTGCGCGTGCTGGAAAGGCTGGGCGGCCACTTCTTGGACGTTGTCGCCGGCCTGGCGACGCTGAAGGTGTTCGGGCGCGCGAAGGCACAGGCGGCGCGCATCGAGGAGATCTCCGAGCGCTACAGGACGACGGCGCTCCAGACGCTGAAGGTGACGTTCCTGTCTTCGCTGGTCCTCGAGCTGGTGGCGACCATCTCCGTGGCGCTCGTGGCGGT
>DATMPT010000355.1:0-6108 GCA_035567355.1 Solirubrobacteraceae bacterium | reverse complement strand
GGCCCTTGAGGATCTGGACGGTCTCCTCGGTGCTGGGCTGGTCGACCGTGATCTTCTGGAAGCGGCGCTCCAGCGCGGAGTCGCGCTCGAGGTACTTGCGGTACTCGTCGAGCGTGGTCGCGCCGATCGTCTGCAGCTCTCCGCGCGCGAGCGCGGGCTTGAGGATCGAGGCGGCGTCGATCGCGCCCTCGGCGGCCCCGGCGCCGACGAGGTTGTGCAGCTCGTCGATGAACAGGATGATGTCGCCGCGCTGGGTGATCTCCTTCATCACCTTCTTGAGGCGCTCCTCGAACTCGCCGCGGTACTTCGAGCCGGCCACGAGGGCCGCGAGGTCGAGCGTGTAGATCTGCTTGTTCTTCAGCAGCTCGGGGACCTCGGAGCTCGTGATGCGCTGGGCCAGGCCCTCGACGACGGCCGTCTTGCCGACGCCCGGCTCGCCGACCAGGACAGGGTTGTTCTTGGTGCGCCGCGAGAGGATCTGCATGATCCGCTCGATCTCGGTCTCGCGCCCGACGACGGGGTCGAGCTTGCCGTCGGCGGCGAGCTTGGTCAGGTTGCGGCCGAACTGGTCCAGCAGCTTGGAAGACTTCTTGCCCTCGCCGGGGCCGGCCTGGCTCTGCGAGCCGCTGCCGGCACCGCGCTGGCGGCTGCCCGGCCCGGAGAGCATCCGGATGACCTCGTTGCGAATCTTCTCGGAATCTGCGTCGAAATCGAGCAGGATCCGGGCCGCGACGCCCTCGTTCTCGCGCACGAGGCCGAGCAGGATGTGCTCGGTGCCGATGTAGTTGTGGCCCAGGCTCAGCGCCTCGCGTAGCGCGAGCTCCAGGACCTTCTTGGCACGCGGGGTGAATGGGATCTGCCCGGAGGTGACCTCCTCGCCAGAGCCCACGATGCGCACGACCTGCGCGCGGACCCGCTCGACGGTGATGTCCAAGGACTCGAGGACGCGCGCGGCCAAGCCCTCCTCCTCGCGGAGCAGGCCGAGCAGGATGTGCTCGGTGCCGATGTAGTTGTGCTTGAGCGTACGCGCCTCCTCCTGCGCGAGAACGACCACCTGCCGGGCCCGTTCTGTGAATCGCTCGAACATGGGTGCTTCCTTCCTGTGCGGTCCGCACGCCTCGCACTGCGGTCCTTGGCGCCTTTCAGGCAGTCTACCAACCGGCCTGGCAGCGCCGGCCTCCCTCACGGTATCTCCAGGAAGACAGCGCCGCATGCGGCGCTGTCCCGGAGGGTGCATGCACCCTCCGGCGGGCCGGCACATGTGCCGGCCCGAACAGCAAGGGTGTGGCCGCTATTGGACTCCAGCGGCAGTCAGTCGCGCATGGCGGGAAAGAGGACGACCTCGCGGATCGAGGAGCGCCCCGTGAGCAGCATGACGAGCCGGTCTATGCCGACGCCGACACCCCCGGTGGGCGGCATGCCATGCTCCAGTGCCTCGAGGAAGAGCTCGTCGTGGGGCTGGGCCTCCTCGTCGCCCGCAAGCGCCAGGCGGGCCTGGGCCTCGAAGCGGGCGCGCTGCTCGTCGGGGTCGGTCAGCTCGGAGAAGGCGTTGGCGATCTCCATGCCCCCGGCGAACGCCTCCCAGCGCTCGGCCAGACGCCCGTCGTCGCGATGGGCGCGCGCGAGCGGCGAGAGCTCGATCGGGTAGTCGAGCACGAACGTCGGCTGGATCAGCGTCGGCTCGACGTGCTTTGAGAGCAGGTCGTCGGCCAGCTGCGGCCAGCTGCGGTCCCCTGTCGGCATCTCCAGGCCGCGCTCGGCTATGGCCGCCGCCAGCGACGGGGCGTCGCGGTGGGCCAGCAGGTCGATGCCGGTCGCCTGCGCGATCGCCTCGACGAAGCTAATACGCCGCCACGGCGGCGCGAAATCGAGCTCCCCCTCATACGCGACAGCGGCCGCGGCGCTCGCGACCATCTGCTCCATGCGCGACGCCTCCCCGGCGTAGTCGGCATATGCCTCGTACCACTCGACCACCGTGAACTCCGGGTTGTGCTTGGTCGAGAGGCCCTCGTTGCGGAAGTTCTTGCCGAGCTCGTACACGCGCTCCAAGCCCCCCACGATCAGGCGCTTGAGGTACAGCTCGGTGGCGATGCGCAGGTAGAGCTGGCGGTCCAAGGCGTTGTGGTGAGTCGTGAAGGGACGCGCCAAGGCCCCCCCGTAGAGCGGCTGCAGGACCGGCGTCTCGACCTCCAAGAAGCCCTGGCCGTCGAGATAGGCGCGCACGGCCGAGACGATCCGGGCGCGGTCGGCAAACAGCGCGCGGGCCTCCTCGCTGGCGATCAAGTCCAGCTCGCGGCGGCGGTGGCGCGTCTCGACGTCGGTCAAGCCGGCGTGCTTGTCGGGCGGGGGCCGCAATGCCTTGCCGAGGACCTGGAAGGCGTCGACGCGCAGCGTGAGCTCGCCGTGGCGCGAGCGCAAGGGGGCGCCGTCTACGCCGAGCAAGTCCCCCAGATCGAGCGAGAGCAGCTGCTTGAAGGGCTCGGCGCCGAGCACGTCGGCGCGGGCGTGCAGCTGGATCTTGCCGCTACGATCGACCAGGTCGAGAAAGGCCGCCTTGCCGGCGCCGCGGCGCGCGGCGATACGGCCGGCCACGCGGTGGGGCTCATCGGTCTCCTGCGCCATCTCCAGGTGCTCATACGCGGCGCGTACGCCGGCGATCGGCTCGACCCCGGGGTAGGAGTAGGGCGCGAGCTCCGCTCCCACCTCACGCAAGCGCTCGGCCTTGGCGCGGCGCTCGGCGATCAGCTGGGGGAGGCCGTGGGCCGTGTGTCGCTGGCCGTGGGCCGTGTGTTGCTCATCGGCGTGACTCGCGCGCGCGCGTAGGGGACCTTCGCCGGAAGGCTCGCCAACCTCCCCCTCTCGCGCACCGCCCGCGCGCGAGCTACCCCCGTCGGGGGCCTCGACCTCCCGCTCGTCCTCGCGCTCGCTCACAAGCGAGAGCCTACGTGAGTCCGACGTCGATCTTCGTGATCTTGAGCTTGCGGGCGGGACCGCGGGGAACTTGGACGGCGACGATGTCGTTGCGCTTGTGTCCGATCAAGGCACGCCCGACGGGCGACTCGTTGGAGAGCTTGGCCTCCTCGGGGTTGGCCTCGGCGGAGCCGACGATCGTGTACTTGACCGACTTGCCGGTCTTCTCGTCCTTTACGTGGACGACAGACCCCACCCCGACCACATCCGTGGAGATCTCCTTGGAGTCGATCACGGAGGCCATGCGCAGCTTCTCCTGCAAGGTGGCGATGCGGCTCTCGAGCATGGCCTGCTCGTTCTTGGCGTCGTCGTACTCGGCGTTCTCGGCGATGTCGCCGAATTCGCGCGCCTCCTTGATGCGTTCGGCAACCTCGCGACGCTTGGCCGTCGAGAGCATGTCGAGCTCGTCCTGGAGCTTGGAGAGCCCTTCGGGGGTGAGGATGACGTCCTTCGGCATACGGGTGGGGAGTTGACTCCGGGGTTGGCTTGGGACGATGAAAACCCGCCGTTTCAGGCGGGGATGACCGCCGCGGGGAGCGCGGCGAGCGCAGCAGTATAGCGAGCGTCATCCAAGCTGCCAGCTCTCTGCAGGGACTCTCCCAAGACCTTGGCTCGAGCCTTGTCGAGACCTAGACGAGCTATGTACCAGGGGTAGAACTTGCGCAGGTAGCGAGTGGCGCGCCCGAGCCCCAGATGCTCGACGGCGCGATCGATCGTCCAGTCGAGCTCGGCGAGGACCTCGCTGCGCACCGGAGCCTGCTCGCGCAGCCCCAGCAAGCGCTCGAACAACCACGGGTTTCCAAGCGAGCCGCGCGCGAGCATCACGGCGGTGGCGCCGGTCTGGTGGAAGGCCGCGGCGGTGGACCCGGCGTCGTGCAGGCCGCCGGTGAGAATCACCGGCGCTTGCAAGGTCTCGACCAGGCGCGCAGCCAAGGCGTAGTCGGGGACGCCTTTGTGGTGGACGGCTGCCGAACGGGGGTGAAAGGCGATCGCCGCGACGCCCGCCTCCTCGACGAGGCGATGGGCCAGGGCAAAGCCGCTCGTATCGCCCGGGCGCCGGCCGGAGCGCAGCTTGACGGTCACCGGCAGGCCCGACCCCCGACGAGCCGCGCGCGCGAGGGAGACCGCTATGTCGGGGTGCTCGAGCAAGGCCGCGCCCGCGCCGGTCTTGCAGACCTTGGGTACGGGACACCCCATGTTGAGGTCGATCGCATCGGCGCCGGCCTCGGCGACGGCTTTGGCGGCCACGCGCATGACCTCGGGGTCCTGGCCGAACAGCTGGATCGAGACCGGCCCGCCGGGGCGCTCGCGCGGGTCGATCCGCAGCATCTCCACGCAGGTTCGTTCGTTGCCGTGGAAGATCGCGTGGCTCGAGAGCATCTCCGAGACCGCAAGCCCAGCCCCGTAGCGCTTCGCTTGGAGGCGCACGAACCAGTTGCCGATGCCGGCCAGGGGCGCGAGCATGACGCGGTTGGGCACGCTCAGGGGTCCGAGCTGCCAGGGATCGGTCAGGCGGGCAGTTGGCATGGGCCCATTATGGGGATCCTCGTTTGTGCCCTCGGCGCTCGACGCTAGGGACTGCCGGCCGGGCCGGTCGTGCCTACGCCGCGTTCAAGTCGTGAATCAGGCGCAGGCCGGTGAGCGTGAGCAGGTCGTCGACCTCGGAGATCTCCTCCGTGAAGGGAACCACGAGGCTGGAAAGCCCTCCGGTGGCGATCACGTCGGCGCGGCCACCCAGCTCGTCGTAGAGGCGGCGCAGGATCGCGTCGATCGCACCGGCATAGCCGTAGACGACGCCCGAGCGAATCGCGTCGATCGTGTTCTTGGCTATGACGGACCGTGGCGGCGCCAGCTCGACCTTGGGCAGGCGCGCACCTCGCTCGGTCAATGCGTCCAGGGAGACCTCGATCCCCGTCATCAGGGAACCGCCGATGTACTCGCCCTCGGCGGAGACCACGTCGAAGGTCGTGGCGGTGCCGAAGTCGACGCACACTGCGGGGCCGCCGAAACGGGCGCGCAAGGCGAGCGCGTTGACGAGCCGGTCGGCGCCGATCTCACGCGGGTTGTCGTAGCGAATCGCCATGCCCGTCTTCAAGCCGGGGCCGACGACGAGCATCTCATGGCCGAGGTAGCGCTCGGCCATGGCGGTCCATTCGGGCTCCAAGTGGGGGACGGTCGAGGAGAGGATCGAGCTCGATAGATGCTCGAAGGAGACGCCGCGGAGCTCGAGCAGATTGCGCAGGGCGGCGCCGAGCTGGTCGGCGGTTGACTCGCGCACGGTGGCAAAGCGCCAGTGCTCGAGCAACTCCTCGCCTTCGAAGGTTCCGAAATGAGTCTGGGTGTTGCCGACGTCGACGACCAGAAGCATGGCGGGGGATTATGCTCCACCGATGAGAGTGAAGCTGTACACGGTGCCCGGATCGCACCCATGCGCGGCCGTGGAGGTGGCGCTGCGGCTGAAGGGGGTCGAGTACGAGCGAATCGACCTGCTGCCGCTGACGCAGCTCGCCTGGGGTCCGCTGCGCTACGGCGGCACGACGGTGCCGGGGCTGCGCATCGATGGCGAGCGGCTGGCGGGCTCGCGTACGATCATGCGCCGGCTCGACACGCTCGCGCCCGAGCCTGCGCTGCTGCCTCCGCTCACCGACGCGGTCGCGCGCGCGCGGGTGCTCGAGGCAGAGCGTTGGGGCGATGAGGTGTTGCAGGCTGTGCCGCGGCGCATCCTCGACGCGGCCTTCCTGCGCAACGCGAAGTGCATGGAGGGCTACGCGGCCGACGCGAAGCTGCCGCTGCCACGCACGCTGCTGCGCCCGGCGCTGCCGCTGACGGCGAAGTTGATGGCACGGCGCAACCACGCACAGGACGAGAAAGCCAGGGCGGACCTGGCGGCGCTACCGGCACAGCTGGACCACATCGACGCTTGGATCGCCGACGGCGTGCTCGGCGGCGAGCAGCCAAACGCCGCGGACCTCCAGATCGGCAGCTCGATCCGCTTGCTGTGGACGATCGCCGACGTGCGCTCCTTGATCGACGGGCGTCCCGCCCAAGGTCTCACGCGCTGGTTCGAGCCGCAAGCGGGCGAAGCGCCGCCTGGCACCCTGCCGGCCGAGTGGCTGGCGGCCCGTGCCCTATAGGGTG
>DATMPT010000354.1:0-8830 GCA_035567355.1 Solirubrobacteraceae bacterium | reverse complement strand
CTACACCGTTAACCGCGCCCGCACCGATTCGCTGCTGACTGACTTCAGCACACCGGCCCTCAGTCGATATCTGCGCGCTCACCGCGACGGCTTTCATTACGAGGTAGCGAGCGCCAACGTCAACGATGCCATCGGGCTCATAGCACGCGACGACCTGCCGGTGCTCGTTCTAAACAGCGTGGATGGATCGCTCACGCGCGCCAAGCAGCTGCGAGCACAGGTGGCCGAGGGTCGCGTGCGCTTCTACTTCCTCGTGCCCCACACCTGCCACGCGGGGCGCCATTGCCCCGGGAATCAGATATGGGCCTTCGCCCACAGCGTCGCCGTGCCCGGGCAACCGGGCCTGCGGCGCTTTGACGCCAAGATGTGACCTCTCTCACGGCGTGTACATCTCGCGCTAAGGCTTGTGAGAAAATATGGAGTTGTGTTCGGCGCACTGCATAGACACGCGCGCCGAGGCCTCCTGCCGGGCCTACTCGGCGTCGCGGTGCTGGGCACGATTCTCGCGATCTCTTTCGATTTCGATCTTCCCGCAAGCGGGCGTCGAAGCGGAAACATGGCGGGCGTCGGGCGGACCGGCGGGCCGTGCGGGTCCTCGACCTTCGCGACCATAGAGGCCGTCGACGAATCGGTGGCGCGACGCATATATGTCGCGGAGCTGCGCGGCTATGAGGTGAGAGCGAACATAGCCCACATCGCCGGATCGGCCGAACTGCTCGCCGCTCTGCAGAGCGCAGATCAAACCGCGGTTCATGCAGCGGTGCACGCGATCGTTTACACCCCCCACTGGCACATCGTGCGCCTGCGGGTCCAGCAGAAAGGACACGTGCTGGCCGATATCGGCGGGCCGGACATCATCGCTCCCGTATCCGGCACGCTGCGCGTCAAAGGCAGGTCAGTGGGCAGCTTCACGATGTCGGTGCAAGACGATCTCGGCTACACCAAGCTCGTAAGCCGCTTCATCGGTGTCCCCCTCGATCTCTACAGGAACGGCTCGCCTGTGATGGGCACGCTGCAGCCGCCACCGGCCTTGCCCGGCAACGGAGAAACACTCACAGTCGCCCACACCAAATACCAAGCGCTGGTCCTCGATACAAAGGCATTCCCGACCGGCACGCTGAAGGTGGCGCTGTTCGTGCCCGAACCGGCGAAGGCACTCACCGGACGCAGCTGCGCGGTTGTGCGCAATGCTGCGTGGGGCAGCGTCGCCACCCATGTCGCGGCCCGCTTCACCCCACTCTCAGGCCAATACGGAGACTTTGCTCATACCCTCCAGGGCATATCTGGGGGAAGGGTCCTCATACGCACCGGATCGGTGCGCCTCCTCGGCGCTGGTCCGGCGCACCTGCCCCACCGCGGCATCGTTAAATACCAGGGGAAAACATGGGCGGTCTTCTCGTGGGCGCCGCTACCTCCGGCCCGGATCTATTTCTTGACGCCGGCGTGATCGGCTCGCGGGCACGATCGTGGGCACGATCGGAGCAAGCCAGAACGCCCGGTTAGCGGAACGCCAACGATGCCAAGAGCCGACGTCGGGATTCGAACCCGAGACCTCTCGCTTACCATCAACGCATGGGAGGTCCTTGTAGGCTAGGGCCCGTCCTGACTGGGTTTTCGGCGCCTGTCGTGACGGAGGGGACTGGTTCCGGGCAAAATTGCTGCTCGCAGTTGATCTGAAGCGCCGTGCACCCACTGCCACATGTCGGGAAGCTACGGCCGCTCTGTAGGCTGAAAGGTGACGTAGAAGCCGGAAAACGAGGGTCGGGGCTCAAGCGCCTTGACACCCGCAATGCAAGGAGGAATCACAATGAGACAGAAGATCGTGGGCACTGTCGGAGCCGTTGCACTCGCGCTCGGCGTCATGAGCGCATCAGCCTGGGCAGACCCAAACCCGCCAGGCGGCGGAGACTGCCACGCGGATCAGCTGCAGTTCTACAAGGGGCAGGCGAGGACCAACAACGCAGAGGCAACGGCTGACTTCTTTAACGTGACGGTTCAATCCGGCCAGGAGATAATCAGCACCCAGTGCGGTAAGTCCTGAGCTGCTTGGGCCTGCGGAGTACGAGGACTCCGCAGGCCATTTTCGTGACCACGCAGCAAGGCCGCCATTTGCGCCCTCGCGAGCGCGCAATATAGCTTGGCGACAAATCGTTAGGTCCGCCTGAGCCAGACCCGCTTAGGGTACGGACGCGCAGCGGGAGCAGCGCCCACCCGTGCGTAAGCCATGCCGAACTCGCGCTCGACGGCGGCACGGCTGCGATAGAGAGCTTGCGCCACCGCAGCGTCTCGCGAGCCTCAGGCCGGACGCCTCCTTACATACCGGAAGCGACAGCGAGTGACGCTCTCTGTCGCGGCACCTCCATCTCGTCGACAAGCGTTGACGTCGCGCGCGGCGCCTGGCCGCGGCGGGTGCTTGGCGTGACGGCGCGGCCGCAATCGAAACGGACTCGGCGTTGGCGACCGTGCCGTGGCGGCGTGGTTAGGTTGCACGCCTTGGTCTGCCCGAGCCCAATCGATCGGACGCTACCTCGCCGACTCGCTCGACATCCGCCTCCTCGACGCCCAGCGAGTACGCGAGGGTCGCGGTCTTGCCGCCTAGCAACGCCCGCTGCGCCTGCTCCATGCGCTGCGCAAAGTCCTCGCGGTGACGCTCGACGTACTCGTCGACTGCGCGCTCGACAAGCTCGGCCTGCTTGAGGCCCGCCATCAACGCCGCGTAGCGGACCTTCTCCTTGGTGGTCTCATGGACCTTGATCGGGGATTGGGCACGTAGCATGGTATTATTCGGTACTTCGGTACCATAAATCGTAGCACGCGGTGCCGGTGCCCGAGTGCGACCCCGGCCCCGCCACAGTACGATGGAAGCTGTCATTTGCCGACGTAGCTCAGTAGGCCAGAGCACGCGCATGGTAAGCGCGGGGTCGCCGGTTCGAATCCGGCCGTCGGCTCTCGTTTTGCGTTCCGCGACGTGACACAAACAGTCACATCAAACATTGAGACAAACGTGACGCAGGCTCACTCGGCGACCTGCGTGGTCCGACTGACGGCGGGTGCGAGTACCGCCGCCACGACGAGCTCCACCGCGATGACGCGCCGACAGTCATCCACGCCGGCGGGAGCGGTTTTCCGCTATCCGCACGGCGCTCCGGTCCGCTAGAGCGCCACGCCTGCCAGCGCGTCTGTGTGCGTCCGAAGCGGCTCGCGCGCTTCTCTTGGGCGCGCGAGCCGCCGGTCATCCCGCCAGGCGAGCGGACACTGTTGTTAGTGGCCTTTTTTGCCTTTACCTTCTCCGCCCTTGCCGCAGCCCTTGCCTGTGGTCGAGCCGTTGGGGCACGGCGGTTTGTACTGGTGGAAACTGGCGCTTCCGCCTCCCCCTGCGCCGTTGCCGCCTCCTGCGAGTGCGAGCGTGCCGCCGGTACCGATCGTTAGGAATCCGACCGCAAGGAGTGTGCTCAGGCGTCGCTTCATAACAGATCCTTTCTCTGGGCTGCTGGTTGAATAAGCGCGGCACAGGACGCCCGCAGCTTCACTCGGTCGATTGCGAAGGGAACATGTCCGCAGACGTGCTGGGAGTCCTCGGAGATATGTCGATCTCCACGTGAGTTGCTCATGTTGCCGATACGAGCGAGCCGCTGGTTTTCTTTGCGCGCTCTCGCCCGTCTGGACGGATGTTCGACCCCTCCCGGAGGGCATCCGGACGCGGCGGGAAGTGCTGCCCGAGTCCTGCATGGGCTGTGCTGGATTACCCGTCTACTGCGCGTCTACACGGGCGAGGAGACCGACGCGCCGCCGAGGAAGCGGTCGAACTGCGTCTCCGTCGCGGCCGGGTAGGACTGCTGCTGCGAGCTGGAAGCCAACTGGGCCGAGAACAGCCACCAGTGGTTCGGTCCGCTCGGCGGCTGTGTGCCGCACCCTTCCTTACCATGCGAGTGCTCTACCAACTGAGCTACGTCGGCCCGAGCGCGCATCGTAGCGCCGGGAGGACTTCGGGCGCGGACTGCCGGTGCGGGTTAGTCACTGCCCGAACGCGCGACCTCAGACCGGGCGGTTGCCTCGCGCGCCGCGCGACGGACCGAGAGCGCGAGCAATCCGAACACCGCCAGCGGCAACAACCACCATGCCGAGATGGCGGTTTCGGCAAGTAGGGAGGTGAGCGCCAGAGCGAGTACCACCCCAAGGGCGGTGCGCCAATCGTCGCCCACGACGAACTCCCATACAGAGAGGAAGAGTGCCCGGATGTGCATCATGCACTCACCGTTCCCCGGTCGCCGGCTTCGGCGGGCATCGCCGGCTCGTCTGAGGGAAGGGTTGCGCGGCGCAGACTCCAGGCCAATGCATTCGCCACGACCAGCACCGCCGGGATGATGCCCAGGAGAGCCGCATCGTTGCCTGGCCAGTGTGCGCCCGCGCCCTCGGCGCCCCAGAACATCCCGAAAGAGCTGAGCATCACTCCCACCGCAAACTTCATCGTGTTCTCGGGCACCTTCGCCAGGGGAGCGCGCGCCGCCAGGCCGGCTGCGATGACCAGGACGATCGCCAGCGCGGCGGCTGCGGCGGCCAGCGGTATGCGGTGCTGGTTGGCGCCAAATGTGAGCACGATGAACGCGACCTCGAGGCCCTCCAGGAGCACTCCCTTGAAGGAGACCGTGAAGGCGTAGCCGTCGAAGCCCGGACGCCGGGTGCCGGCGGCGCGCGCCGCTTCGACCTCCCCCTTGAATGTCTCGAGCTCGTCGTGCTTGGCCTTCAGGCCGGCTGAGCGCAGGATTGCCTTGCGTAGCCATTGCAAGCCGAAGATCAACAGCAGGCCACCGACCACGACTCTCAGTGCGTCGATCGGCAAGCTGGTGAGCGCTGGGCCAAGGGCGGCCACGATCACGGCGAGCAGGAGTGTCGCGGCACCGACGCCGGTCATGGCCGAGGACCAGCTGCGCGTGGTGCCTACCGCCAGGACTATCGTCAGCGCCTCGACCGCCTCAACCGCGCAGGCGAGGAAGACCGAGAGGACTAGACCTGTCTCGGCGCCGCTCATGCTCGTCGTGTTACTGGCTCGAGGTCCATGGACTCAAATGATGAGCCGGCGTATCCGCTCGTGCCCGGAGTCACCGGAGCCCTCATCCCGGCCGGTGCGATCTGGTAACACTCGGCGTCCTCCTGAGCGATAGCGCCGGTGGCCGGGCTCTGGCTAGTCGGCCCACCATCCCATCAGCACCTCGCCATCTCCGTCGCGCCGGGGGCCGAATGCGAGCAGGTCGAGGCCAAGCGGCCCGGCCTCGAAAGCACGGGTGACCTCAGGGGCGACCCGGATCGCGTCGAGCTCCTGAAGCTCTACTACGTCGTCGTCCAGCTTGACGCGTCCGGAGCCGGCGAGCACGACGTAGACCTCCTCGGCGCGTTCATGCCTATGGGCGAAGGGCTGGCGTTGGTGCGCCTTGACGCGGTGATAGCTGAAGCCGGTGTCTTCGGCCTCGAGGGCATCCTTTGCGAACCGTGCCTCTTGTACCTCACCAAAGCCTGACTTTGGCGCGGAGTCCTCGACGTCGGTGAGCTTCTTCAAGGTGTATGGCTTGGCCATGATGTCTCCCTCCAGACTACCGTTGGACGGTGAGTCCTATACCCACAAGCGGCGTCAAGCCAACCGAAGGCCCAAAGTCGCCGGTTACCATCGACCTGGACTTGACGCAAGCCGGTCACGCGATGGCGCCGATACAATCCCACAAGCCCACAGGCAAGCCGCGGGTTGGCCAGCCGCAAAGCGCGCCATCCCGGCCGAGCAGGCGGGAGCGAACCAAGTGGGCCTACCGCCTCGCCGGCTTGATCGTCCCGGAGCGCAATCCCGCGGGAGCCGTGTACGGGCTGATCACGGTCGGGGCGCTGTTGGCGGCTGAGAGTGGCTTGAAGGAGACCTATCCCGAGACGGTGGGCTCGGCGGCGATCGCGGTGACCTTGTACTGGTTTGCGCACTCCTATGCGGATGTGCTCGGCCTGCGCTTGACCGAGGCGCGGCGGCTGGGATGGCGGGAGCTGTGGCACACGTTCGTCCAAGACTGGGCGATTGCGCGGGGGGCGAGCATCCCGTTGCTGGCCATCTTGGTGGCTTGGGCGGTTGGGGCAAGCCAAGCCGCGGCGGTCTCGGCGGGGGTGTGGGCGGTGGTTGGAAGCCTGGTCGCCTTCGAGCTGGCCGCGGGGGTGCGCTCCCAGGCCCAGCCTGTCGAGCTCATCTTCGATGTGATGGCGGGAACGACCTTGGGCTTGGGAATCCTGGCGCTGAGGGTGCTCCTCCACTAGCAATCGCTTCCACCGAACCTCCTCCGGCCCAGGGCGAAATCCATCGTGCATGCCCTTCTCGGCATTTGCGCCTTGGGAAGTCGATCTCGACGGCGCCGGATTCCAACCTCGGGTGCCCAAACCATGCGCAAGCTCGAGCTGCGGATCCCACGTACCGTGCACCGCCAACCTCGACCTGGTGGCGCGCGACGGCTTCGTGTCGTAGCCTGGGCGACTATATGTACGTAGACAATAAATCTCTGACATGGAATGATATTGTTTTCAAGACTCCTTGATAGTCGAGGGGCTATAAGCATTCGAGGAGATAGAACGCTTTGAAGGAGGGTTGGAACAACCTCGGCGGCGGGGCCCTGGCACGTCGGCAACTCCGCCCGCAAGCCGCAAACGATGTAGCTCAGGCATCCGAGCAAGCGACGCGCACCTTCCAGACCGCCAAGAACGCGGACGCTGGTTCGGCGGCCCAACGAGCGGTTCCGAACACGAATAGAAGCGCGATGGCACCGCTATACGAGCGCCTGCCGCGGGGCCCTCACCGGATGGGGCCCGATGAGGTCGCCGAGAACCAGCGTTTGCGCATGTATGGAGCGATGATCGAGGCCGTGGCCACCAACGGCTATGGCCGTACCAGCGTCAAGCAGGTCGTGACCTTGGCCGGCGTTTCCCGCAGGGCCTTCTACGAGCAGTTCGCCAATAAGCAGGAATGCTTCTTGGCCACGCTCGAGTTGATCGCAAGCCAGACGATGGGCGGCATCGCAGAGACCTACCGGTCGATTGAAGGATCGCTGGAGGAGCGCCTGAGAGCCGCCTTGGAGAGGTTTGCCGAGATCGTCCAGAGCAACCCCAAGGGCGCCCGCTTGATGCTCGTCGACGCTCCCTCGGCTGGACCCGCCGGGTGGGAGCGGCTGACCGAGACGCTGACTGTGTTCGAGGAGCGCTTGGCCGCCAGCTTCGCAAATGCGCCTGACGCGCAAGCCCTGCCCGAGCCGGTTGCCAGAGCGATCGTGGGGGGCCTGCGGCGGGCCACCTTCGTACGTCTGATCGAGGAGCGCACTGAGGAGATGGGAGCGCTCGTGCCGGACATGCTCAGCTGGGCGCTCGTGTTCAAGACGGAGGATCCGAGCCCGCCGGGAGTGCGCCTGCGCGCCATTGCCGTGAACGCCCGCCTGGAAGACGAGGACGACCGTGCGCGCGTGCTGCGCAGCGCCTTGGAGTTGGCTGCCTTGGAAGGGTACGGCAACCTCACGCCGATGCGCATAGCCGACGAGGCGGGGGTCTCGATCGACACTTTCTTTGGCCTGTTCGACGACATGGAAGCCTGCTTCTTGGCGGCGATCGAGAAGCTCGGCGAAGAGGTTCGCGAGATTGTGTCTGACCCCGCGCTCGCCTCCCCGCAATGGCCGGCCGCGGTGCGCCGGGCCCTGGATGCCTTGATGGGCTATTTCGCGGCGAGGCCCGCCTATACGCAGACCATTGCCACCGGCGTGTTTGCGATGGGCCAGCGCGCCGTAGACCTTGGCTCCGATCTCGCTTGCGAGGTGGCGGCGAAGCTGACCGCGGGAGCCCCTGGGCCACCTCTTACGCGCCTCGCGCAAGAGGGCATTGAGGGAGCGATCTGGCACACGATCTACTGCCAGACGGCGAGCGACGGGACGGGCGCTCTGCCCGAGCTCTCCGACTACCTCGCCTATGTCGTCTTGGCGCCGTTTCTTGGCGCCAAGGAGGCAGCCCGCATCGTGACCGGGGAGTGCAGCTAGCGGCCTTGCCCGCATGCGCCCCACGTGCGGGCAACAACATCCTGGGCAACGAGATCCGCTGGAATCCGGCTTACCGTCCACTCTTGGGTCCGGCGCAGCCCGCTTGACTATCTTCAGCGCTTGCGCCGGTAGCGCATCTCAGCGAAGTGGGTGAGCACGATGCCCACAAGCAAGGACACCACGATCACGACGATCAAGGGCGTGGAGCTCTTGCCGAAAATCCAGTTGACCTCAACGTCTTTGAGGTTGAGAACGGCGAACAAGGTCATCAGGACGGCGAGCACGACCAGGGCGCCCGTGCGGGCCAGCTCGCGGCGGTTGCGCTTTTGGACCGGAGCCTGCGTTGAGTCGGACATCGCCACAGTTTGATGCTACCCGCTGAATCGGTGGCTCAACAAGGGCTATGCGACATCCGGCGCGCCCGCGCTCGCAAGACTCGCGAGCTCGGCTTGCACCCAAGAGCAGCCAGCCGAGAGCTCGGCGACGCCCATGGCGGCGGCTACGTTGAGGGCCATGCCATGGCGGAAGAAGTCATCGAGGCGTTCAGGGCCGGCATCTGAGAGCTCGCCCACGAACGCAACCAGCTCGGCGTAGCGACGGCGCACACACGCGCGCACGAGCTCATCGTCGCAGGCAGCATAAGCCTGGTGTTGGAGCATCAGGTAAGCGCGGTCGGTGGAGAGCAAGTCCTTGTAGGCCCTTCCCATCGCCATCAAGACGTCCTCGCAGTCCGCGGGCGCGCGCCCGGCGCGATACTCGGCGGCGGCGTGGGTGAATGTGTCGGCGAAACG
>DATMPT010000353.1:0-18625 GCA_035567355.1 Solirubrobacteraceae bacterium | reverse complement strand
GGCGACGGACAAAACGCGACGGTCGCAGAGCTGACCGAGGCGGCCGCTGTTGCGGCGGGCGCTCCAGGAGCAGTGCCGGGTTCAGATGACGAGGCCAAGACACGCTTGGGCGACTATTTCGCGGAAGTCCTACTGCTCGATCAGGGAACCGTCGCGGCCAAGGCTCGCGCGGAGCTCGGCTGGGCTCCCTCGCGTCCCGGCCTCCCCGAAGAGTTTCGCGACGGGGGTTACCGCAAGGCGACGACCGGATGAGGGACCCGTGCGGCTCGGGGCGGCTCGCGTACGTCGACGAGGAAGCGCGTAGCGGTGACGGCGAGCGGCACTGACGGGATGGCCGCAGAACTGCCGCCCACGCGCTGGCCGGGCCCGCCAACGGCTTATCTGCCGATCGCCGAGCACGGGATCATCGGCGACCTGCACACCGCCGCCATGGTCGGGAGCGACGGCACGATCGACTGGTACTGCCCGGATCGGTTCGACGGGCCGAGCGTCTTCGGCGCACTGCTGGATCGCGCCCGGGGCGGCTTTTACCGGATTGCACCCGCGAACCCGCTCGCGCGCACGAAGCAGCTCTATCTACCCGACACAAACGTTCTGGTCACCCGCTTTCTGTCTCCTCAGGGCGTGAGCGAGATTCAGGACTTCATGCCCGTGGGCGTCAGCCCGCGCCGGCTCATCCGAAGCGTGCTCGGGGTGCGCGGCGCATTGCGTTTTCGCCTTGAGGTCGAGCCGCGCTTTGGCTACGGACTGAAGGAGCCGGAGGTCACGATCAAGCGAACCGGCGCCGTCTTTCGCGCCGGGGGCGACGCCCTTGCCCTCGGCTCGCCGCTTGCGCTCGAAGCAACCTGCGCCGGAGCCACGGCCGAGTTCGAGCTCGCGGCGGGAGAACGGATGACGTTCGTCCTTCAGGCTGGCGATCGGGCGGTGCTGCTCGGCGCACGGGACGCCGAGCAGCTGGGCGACGAAACTGTGAGGTTCTGGCGCACGTGGCTTCGACAGTCCTCATATCAAGGCCGCTGGCGCGAGATAGTGGATCGCTCGGCGCTGACCCTCAAGCTCCTCTCGTACGAGCCGAGCGGCGCGATCGTGGCCGCCCCGACCGCGAGCCTGCCCGAGCGAATCGGCGGAGCACGAAACTGGGACTACCGCTACGCGTGGTTGCGTGACTTCGCCTTCTCCATATACGCGCTGTCCCGGCTTGGATTTGCCGCCGAGGCGGTCGCGTTCAACAGCTTCCGCCGCGAGATCTCAAGTGCGGCCGCGGCGCCGAACGGTGGCAGCCCACTCGACGTCATGTACCGGATCGACGGTGTGCGTTGCTTGGCTGAGCGCGAGCTCGGGCACCTCGAGGGCTACCGCGGCTCGCGCCCGGTCCGGATCGGCAACGACGCGGCGACCCAGTTGCAGCTCGACGTCTACGGCGAGCTACTCGACTCGATCTACCTCGCCGAGCAGCAGGCGCTTCAAGGGTGCGGCGAGCTGATCGGCTACGACGACTGGATGAACCTGGTGCCCCTCATCGACTGGGTTTGTGAGCACTGGCAGGAGCCAGACGATGGCATTTGGGAGACCCGCGGCGGCCGCAAGCGCTTCACCCACTCGCGCCTCATGTGCTGGGTCGCGATCGACCGCGCGATGAGGATCGCGACCAATCGCGGGCTCCCTGCGGACATTGTGCGCTGGAGGAGGGTACGCGACGACATCTTCGCCTGGATTATGGCGCGCGGATGGAGCGAGCGCAGGCAGGCGTTCGTACAGGCCGAGGGCTCAGATGTGCTCGACGCGTCGCTCCTGCTGATGCCGCTCGTTCACTGCATCGCACCCACCGACCCGCGTTGGCTCTCGACGCTCCGCGCGATCGGCAGCGAGCTGGTCTCCGACAGCCTCGTCTACCGCTACGATCCCGCGGCGGCTCCGGATGGGCTCGAGGGCGAGGAGGGGACGTTCTCGATGTGCAGCTTCTGGTACGTCGAGTGCCTCGCGCGGGCCGGCTACCTCGAGGAAGCCCAGCTGGCGTTCGAGAAGATGCTCACCTACGCAAACCACCTCGGGCTGTACTCCGAGCAGATCGGCTCAAGCGGCGAGCTGCTCGGCAACTTCCCCCAAGCCTTCACACACCTCGCACTGATCAGTGCCGCGATCAGACTCGACCGGGAACTCCAAACAGAGCGCCCCTCCCAAGCCAAACCACACGCGATCTAGCCGCAAACGTCCCATCACCCCAAGGCCCAAGCAAGAAAGGACATCATGGAGCACACAGCCATCTCACTTGAGGAAGCCGCCGACCGCCTGGCGATCCGGGAGCTCGTCGATGCCTACGCGCATTGCGCTGATCGCCGCGACGCCGAGGGGCAGAAGTCGCTGTTTACCGAAGACACCCACTTTGTCGTCTACATGGACGGGCAGGGCTCCGAGCCCACACAGGTACTCGACGGCCGCGAGGCGTTGACGCCGGTCTTCGACGACCTCAACCGCTATCAGGCCACGATGCACTTCAACGGGCAGAGCACCATCTTCCTCGACGGCGATCGGGCAACCGGGGAGAGCTATTGCATCGCCCATCACCTCTACACCGAAGGCGGCGACCGAAAGCTGATGCTCGCCTTCCTTCGATACGGCGACACGTTCGTCACGATCGACGGTGCCTGGCTGTTCGCGGAGCGCAACCTCTACGTCGACTGGATCGAGACCCGGACATCGCATCCCTAGCCCTCCCGGATGAGCGGTGGACAACGCCTGTGTCCAGCCGGGCGAAATGCTCGTCGTCGATCGAAAGCAGGGCCTCACGGCTGAACATCAGAACACGCCAGCGTGCTCCCGGCGAAGCGGAAGCGCTCATCCCCACTCGCCGCCGCGATGGAGACGCTTGAGCAGCGATTGATGAGTGGCGAGCCGCCGGTGTTGCTGCTCGACCAAGACCGCTCGTATTGAGAGCTGCTGATCGAGCTCGGGCTGGTTGCTCTCCAGCGTGCCGAACGGCGCGCGGGCACACCCGACGGACGATGATCTTCCTCCATCCGTAGTCGCTAGACGATTCCGTCCGCGACGCGCTCCAAAGCCGACGAGGGTGACAACTGTGAGGAGGATGGGATGCCGCATAATCGGGGAACTCGACGTAAGCCGCGCTATGAGGGGCTCGTCTCCTACAAGGGCCACACCAGATGGGTGGGCACGCACCCCTCGGTTGCTGCGTACAAGCAGGCCGAGCACAGGCAGCTGATCGAGCTACGCGAAGAGGTCGACCTCGCTGAAGGCCGGCAAGTCCCTACCGTGATGGAATTCGCCGGCGCGGTCGTGTACCAGAACGGGAGGATCACGATGACCTGTCCCGAGGGTCAGCGCGCGCAGAAGGAGACTGAGCGCCGCGCGAGCACCCTGAGGCGAATGCGCGAGGGCCCCAAGCCGCTCGTTCGAGACTTCGGGGACCGTGAGCTCGACAGCTTCAAACGCCAGGAGACCCTGACCTGGGCGCTACCCCGCGGGTCCCACGTCCAGCAGTCCGTGCGCCAGTTCTTCAACCACGCCCTCGATCGCGACCTGATCCCGCGAAACGTCTTCACCCGCCTGGGAGTCAGGAAGACCGCTGACAGCGCCTTCAGGCCCGCAAACGTCCGCAAAATGCGGACTTTTCAGCTCCCCCGGCAAATTTACACCGGTACCCTCCCCATAAATTTCCAACAAAAAACCCCCCGCAAAACGGGGTTTCTGGGACGGCAAGACGAGACTTAAATCGGGGCGGCCGGATTTGAACCGGCGACCCCCTGCTCCCAAAGCAGGTGCGCTACCAGGCTGCGCCACGCCCCGATGACTACTAAGAGTAGACGCCGCTGCTAGCCTCCGCGCCGCGATGGCCGACATCCAACCCCTGCGCGCGCTGCACTACGACCGCTCGGTCGTGGGCGCCCTCGCTGACGTCACCTCCCCTCCTTACGACGTGATCGACGCCGAGCAGCGCGAGGCCCTCCTGAGGCGCTCGCCCTTCAACGTGGTCGCCGTGGACCTTCCGAAGGATCAGCCGGACCCGTACAAGGCAGCAGGCGAGCAGTTCGAGGCGTGGCAGATGCAGGGCGTGGTGGTGCGCGATCCTGAGCCCGCCCTGTGGGCCCACACACAGACATATACCGGTCCTGACGGCCTGGAGCGCACACGTCGTGGGTTCTTCTGCAGGGTTCGGATCGAGGGCTATGGACCGGGCAAGGTCCGCCCACACGAGCGTACGCACCCCGGTCCGAAGGAAGATCGGCTACGCCTGATGAGAGCGACCCGCACGAACCTCTCCCCCATCTTTTCGCTCTACTCAGACCCGGGCAACCTCGCATGGGGGGCGCTCGAACCGGCCACCAAGACTGCACCGTGGGGCGAGGTGAGCGACGGGGACCGAACGATCCACAAGCTGTGGCGCGTCAGCGATCCCCAGACGATCGCGGCGGTGCAGGCGGCCACACACGACGTGGAGCTCCTGATCGCCGACGGGCATCATCGCTATGAGACCTCCAACGCCTATGCCGAAGAGCTCGGTGGCGATGGCGAGCACCGGTATATCCTCATGTGCCTCGTCGCCTTGGAGGATCCTGGCCTGACGATATTTCCCACCCACAGGCTCGTGCGCGGTCTCGACCGCGAGCGCCAAGAGGCTTTGAGGGAGACCTTGCGCCGCGACTTCGAGGTCGCCGAGGTACCGCTCGAGCAGATCGCGCCCAAGCCCGGAATGGGGCCTTTGCAGCTCGGCTATATAGACGCCTATCACCAACAGCCCTATCGGCTTACGCTCAAGGATCAAGCCATCGCCGACGCGGCCTTGCCGAGCTTCTCAGAGGCCTATCGCAGCCTCGACACGGGCGTGTTGGAGGCCCTGCTTTTGAAGGGAGCCTTGGGCTTGAGCGACGAGGACATCTCGCACTTCAACGGCCTCTTCTATGCGCGCTCGACCGGAGAGGCGGTGGCGATGGTGCGCTCGTGCGAGTATGACGCGGCCTTCATGATGCGCCCCACGCCCGTCTCCCAGGTACGCGATGTGGCGGCGAGCGGCGAGAACATGCCGCCGAAGTCGACGTTCTTCTATCCCAAGCTGCTGACCGGCTTGCTGTTCAACCCCCTTTCGTAGCCCAGTGCCGTCGATACCATGGAAGGAGAGGGTGCTGTGACAACCAGATCGGAAGGTGTTGCAGTGATGAAGGCCAGCGTTAGGCGCAAGGATTCGGCGTTCAAACACACAGTGCAGGTGCGCGATCACCAGTTGACCGTGGATGAGCCCTTGGAGTCCGGTGGCGAGGACGCGGGTCCAGACCCGCAGGAGCTGCTTGCCGTGAGTCTCGCCTCGTGCACAGCGATCACGATGGAGATGTACGCGGCGCGCAAGGGCTGGGAGATCGGTAAGGTCGAGGTGGACGTCCAGTACACACCGGCCGAGCGTGGCTGTCCCACCAAGTTCGACATCGTCTTGCGTCTACCAGAGGATCTCCCTCAGGAGCAGGTGGAGCGACTGCAGGTGATCGCCGCCAAGTGCCCGGTGCATAGGACGCTCGACGGTGAGGTGATGTTCTTGGAGCGCGTCGAGCGCACCCACGCGGTCGCCCAAGCGTGAGCTTCGCCCAAGCGCTCGGCGATGTGCTGCTGGACATCGACTCGCACGAGCTGCCCCAGAGCGATGAGCTGGTGGCCGCCGCGGTGCTCGTTCCCTTGTACGAGGATGGGGCCGGCGATCTTCGAGTGGTGCTCACCAAGCGCCGCGCCGACCTGCGCCGCCACGCGGGGGAGATCTCCTTTCCGGGCGGACGCCGCGACCCTGCCGACGGGTCCTTGAGCGACACCGCCCTGCGCGAGGCCGAGGAGGAGATCGGGCTCTCGCGCTCTGATGTCACGCTGGTGGGCGCCTTGGAGCGCACCTCCACGTTCGTGACCAACTACGCGATCCATCCTTTCGTGGGCCTGCTCGACGGGAAGCGGCCGTGGCGGACCTCCGAGCTGGAGGTGGACGGCGTGCTCGAGCCGTCGTTGCGCCAGGTCGGAGCTGGCGCGAGGCGCACGCGCTTGGAACGGCGCGGGATCGCCTTCGAAACAGATGCCTATGCGTTCGACGGCGAGCTCATTTGGGGGGCGACCGCGCGCATTCTCGACGACCTGCTCACGCGGACCGGGGCGTTGCGCGACCGCCGCGCCATCGGCTGACGCGGCGGTCGCACCCGCGGGCCCAGAGGGGGTGGGCCCGAAGCTACTAGCTCGGCTGCGGAACGATCCGGATGTAGGGGCGCGGCTCCTCCCACCCGTCCGGGTAGTTCTCCCGGGCCTGCTCGTTGGAGACCGAGCCCGCGATGATCACCTTCTCGCCGGGCCGCCAGTTGGCCGGCGTGGCGACCTTGTGCTTGGCAGTGAGTTGCAGGGAGTCGATCACGCGCAGCACCTCGTCGAAGTTGCGACCCGTGGTCATCGGGTAGACGAGGATCAGCTTGACCCGCTTGTCCGGTCCGATCACGAACACGTTGCGGACCGTCTGGTTGTCGGCCGGAGTGCGGGCGAGCGGGTCGCCGTCGACGTCGGCGGGGAGCATGCCGTACAGCTTTGAGACGTTGAAGTCGCTGTCGCTGATGATCGGGTAGTTGGGAGCCGTGCCCTGGGTCTCCTCGATGTCCTTGGCCCACTCCTCGTGGCGGTCGAGGGGGTCGACGGACAGGCCGATGATCTTCACGCCGCGGGCGTCGAACTCGGGCTTCGCGCCCGCCATGTATCCGAGCTCGGTCGTGCACACGGGGGTGAAGTCCTTCGGGTGCGAGAACAGCACCGCCCACGAATCGCCGATCCAGTCGTGGAAGGAGATGCGACCCTCGGTCGTATCGGCCTCGAAGTCGGGGGCCTCCTCGCCAAGCTTTAGCGTCATTGCTTGTCCTTTCTCAAATGAAGTGCCGCGGGAGTTGACCTCGGGCGAGATCAGCCTGACGTGAATGAATCCTGATCGGCTTTACGGAGATTATGGATCAGCATAGCGCGCCGGCTTGCTCCCGCCCGGGACCCTCGATCAACGAGGCGACCGCGTCGCGCGCCTCGGCCAGCCACACCGCCACATCGCTCGGATCGGACCTCAGCGCCGCCACCGGGATCGAGTTGCGCCCAGCCGTCTCCAACACCGACCGCTCCCAGCCGCCCGCCTGATAGACGAAGCCACGCATCGAGCTGTCCACCGAGCCGAGCAAGAAGCGCTCGGGCGAGGAGCCCTCCAGCCAGCAGACGATCGCGACGTGCTCCAACGCCGGGCGGGCGGTGTGAGCGACGGCGCTCACCACGTGGCCTTCCCGCTCCAGCACATCGGCCAGCACTGTGGCATGGGGTCCTGCACCGACGATCAGGAATCTCGCCACGCGCCCATCCTAGGGAACAGTGGACGCCGCGGCCGGTGGGGACCGCGGCGCCCTGTCGAGGAGACCGGCATTTCGACCGCATCAGGAGGCATGCGCGGGGCGCCGCGGGAGAGGTTGGGTAACGACGCCCTGGTGAACCCCTATGTGCGATCGTGCTCAGTCACTCACGCTCTTAGCTTGCTCGTCACCTTTCAGGCGGAGAACCGTCCCCTCCGCCGTCTTGTCAGCAAGAGAACACAACGTATGTAAACACAAACTGAGAGATATGTCAAGGGCGGTCTCTTTGTAGGCTTCGGCCAGGCGTGCGCCCACAGGCGCCTGGGCCCCTTCGTAAGGAGGCAAGCCGCGGCAGCGTCCGATGACCGTAGCCGCCTCCTCGAACCCAGCGATGAGGCCCCTCCAATACCATCCGGCGCGCATGGCCGAGCAAGTCCCGACAAGCAACGACATCGTCACCATGGAGAAGATCGTCGCGCTGTGCAAGCGCCGCGGCTTCATCTTCCCCTCATCAGAGATCTACGGTGGGGTCGGTTCGACCTACGACTTCGGCCACTACGGCGTGCTCTTGAAGGGCAACGTCAAGAACGAGTGGTGGCGAGCGATGCTCCAGGAGCGCGAGGACATCGTGGCGCTCGACTCCGCGATCCTGCAGCATCCGCGTGTGTGGGAGGCATCGGGCCATCTCGCCGGCTTCACCGATCCACTCGTCGATTGCAAGACGTGCGGCCAGCGCTTCAGGGCCGATCACCTGGCCGAGCTCCCCTGCGGGCGCAAGCCCTCCAAGCACCCTGGAGAGACGGACGAATGCGAGCTGACCGAAGCGCGCGACTTCAACCTGATGTTCGAAACGACGATCGGGCCGGTGAGGGAGTCGGGCTCGACGGCCTACCTGCGCCCGGAGACCGCACAGGGGATCTTCATCAACTTCAAGAACGTCTTGCAGTTCTCGCGTAAGAAGCCTCCCTTCGGTATCGCTCAGATCGGCAAGTCGTTTCGCAACGAGATCACCCCCGGCAATTTCATCTTCAGGACGCGGGAGTTCGAGCAGATGGAGATGGAGTTCTTCGTGCCACCGGATCAGGCCCAAAAGTGGTTCGATCACTGGCTGGCAGAGCGGATGCGCTGGTATGTGGAGCTGGGCATCAGGCCAGGCCACCTGCACCTGCGGGCTCACGACGAGGACGAGCTCTCCCACTACTCCTCTGGGACGAGCGACGTGGAGTACCTGTTTCCCATCGGATGGTCGGAGCTCGAGGGGATCGCCAACAGGGGCGACTTCGACCTCAAACAGCACGCGGAGTTCTCCGGCGAGAAGCTCGAGTACTTCGACCCCACCTCTGGCGAGCGCTACGTCCCGCATGTGATCGAGCCGGCCGCCGGAGCCGACCGGGCGACGCTTGCCTTCCTCGTGGACGCCTACGACGAGGAAGTCGTACAGGCTGTGGGTGAGACCGCCGGCAAGAGCGACAAGCCGGGAGAGACGAGAACTGTCTTGCGCCTTCACCCGCGCATTGCCCCAGTCAAGGTGGCCGTGATGCCGCTCGTCAAGAAGGACGGCCAGCCGGAGCTGGCGCGGGAGATCTATGAGGACCTGCGCGGGCGTATGCAGGCCGAGTACGACGAGGGCGGCTCGATCGGCAAGCGCTACCGCCGCCAGGATGAAATCGGCACACCCTGGGGAGTGACGGTAGATCACCAGTCGCTCGATGACCAGACCGTGACGCTGCGCGACCGCGACTCGCTCGCCCAGGAGCGCGTGAGGATCGACGAGCTTGGAGCGGAGTTGCAGCGGCGCCTGAATGCTCCATGGAACTCGCCGAAGCTGGAACCATCCGAGCGAGAAGATCGTTAGCGTGCGGCTCACCGGACACGAGCCACAGCCATACGAGAGCTAGGAGAGAGATGGACTTCGACCTGACCGACGAGCAGCAGCTGATCCGCCAGACGGCGCGGGAGTTCACCGACAAGGAGATCGTTGAGCGCGCCAAGCAGAACGCGCGCGACCATCACTTCGACCTGGACCTCGTCAAGAAGATCGCCGACCAGGGCTATCTGGGGGCAATCGTGCCGCGCGAGTATGGCGGCGCGGGGCTCGGCTATCTCGACTACGGGCTGGTCGTAGAGGAGATCGGCAGAGGCTGCTCATCGGTGCGGACGGTCATCTCGGTGCAGACCTCGCTTGTGTGCAGCGCGATTCTCAAGTGGGGAGGAGAGGAGCAAAAGCAGCACTACCTGCCGAAGCTGTGCTCGGGCGAGTGGCTCGGCTGCTTCGGCCTGACCGAGCCCGACACGGGCTCGGACGCCGCCAAACAGCGCACACGAGCGAAGAAGACCGACGCCGGCTGGGTCATCAACGGGGCGAAGATGTGGATCTCGATGGGCAACTACGCAAAGGTCGCCCTGATCTTCGCCCAGACGGATCCCGAGAAGGGCCACCGCGGGCTGGCGTGCTTCATGGTGGACACCGATCAGCCCGGCTACCAGGCGAGCACGATCGAGCACAAGATGGGCCTGCACGCCTCCGACACGGCCTCGATCGCGCTGGAAGACGTGGAGGTCAGCGACGATCAGATGCTCGGCGAGATCGGCGACGGCTTCAAGGTCGCCATGTCGGCGCTTGACTCGGGCCGCTACTCGGTGGCGGCCGGCTGCGTGGGCATCTGCCAAGGCTGCGTCGAGGAGTCCGTCAAATACGCCAAGGAGCGCGAGCAGTTCGGCAAGCCGATCGCGAGCTTCCAGCTCGTGCAGGCGATGATCGCCGACATGGTGCTGAAGACCGACGCCTCGCGGATGCTCGTGTGGCGCGCCGGCTTCCTCAAGGACAAGGGCCGGCCGAACACGCTGGAGACCTCGGTCGCCAAGCTGCACGCCACCGAGGCCGCGGTCGAGTGCTCGAACACGGCGATCCAGGTGCACGGTGGCGCTGGCTACGTGGACGACCACCCGGTCGAGCGCTACTTCCGCGACGTGCGCGTTACGACGCTCTACGAGGGCACCTCGCAGATCCAGAAGCTGATCATCGGCCGCGCGATGACCGGCATCAATGCGCTCGTGCCGTCCTGAACGGAGCCGTCGTCCCATGATCGAGTCAACTCGCTCACGGCCCCTGGAAGGAGGTCCTGGTGCAACTAGAGGCTGAGGATTTGGGGGGATTTGGGGGGCGTGCCGCGGGCGTGATTGGCGTAGTGGGCAGTGGCACGATGGGCGCAGGCATCGCCCAACTCGCCTGTAAGGCCGGTTCCCGCACGCTCCTGTACGACCCTCTGTACGAGGCGCTCGAGCGCGGAGCGGGTCGCGTCGTGTTGGGCTTGAACAAGGAAGCCAGCAAGGGAAAGCTGACGGCCGAGCAGGCGCGGGAGGCCAGCGAGCGCCTGGAGCCGGTCGATCGACTGGAGCAAATGAGCTCGTGCGAGCTGGTGATCGAGGCGGCGCCGGAGCGGCTGGACATAAAGCACGAGCTGTACGGGAGCCTGTCGCAGATCGTGAGCGAAGAGTGCGTGCTGGCGAGCAACACCTCCTCGCTGCCGATCACGGCGGTCGCGGCGGGCGCGAGCCATCCCGAGCGCGTGGTGGGGATGCACTTCTTCAATCCCGCGCCGCTGATGCGCTTGCTGGAGGTGATCGCGGGCGTCCTCTCGAGCGAGCTGGCGCTCGCGCTGGCCGACGCGACCGGCCTCGCGATGGGCAAGGATGTGATCCGCGCCGCCGACGTGCCCGGCTTCATCGTCAACCGCTGTAACCGCCCCTTCGGCCTGGAGGCGCTACGCGTGTTGCAGGAGCGAATCGCCGACGTGCAGACGATCGACCGCATCGTGCGCATCGGCGGCGGCTTTCGCATGGGCCCATTCGAGCTAAGCGACCTTGTCGGCGTGGACACCGGCTTTGACGTCTCCAAGAGCTTCTACGAGCTGAGCTTCGGCGAGCCGCGCTGGCGCCCATCCCCCATCCAGGCACGCCAAGTCGCCGCCGGCCTACACGGACGCAAGACGGGTAAGGGCTACTACGACTACGCAAACGAGGGCCCGTATCGACCGGCCGATCCCGACCCGCCTAAGGGCGGAGGCGATGCGATCGTCAGCGGCTATGGCCCCGTCGCCGATTCACTACGAGCGCTCGCCCAGGGCAGATCGGGACCCCGGATAACCGTCGAGGGCCTTGGCGGGACGGTCGACGGTGAGCCGTTTTACGCGATCACGCCGCTGAAGCTCGTGGAGGTAACGGGCAACGCCGGCGAAACGGCGTTCCGTGGCCTGGGCCTGCACACCGAGCGCGTCCAACCCGCCCCGGGCGGCGTGCTCGGGAGAATCGTCTGCCAGGTGATCAACGAGTCCGCGTTCGCCTTCGGCGAAGGCGTGGGCAGCGCCGAGGACATCGACAAGGGTATGGTGCTCGGCCTGAGCCACCCTTGCGGTCCGTTCGCGTGGTTGGAGCAGATCGGCGCGCAGAACGTGCTCGGGACGCTCGAAGCCTTGGGTGACGAGTACCGCGAGGAGCGCTACCGCCCCGCCCCTGCCCTACGTCGCCTCGCCGAGTCATAGCGATCCTGCGCCGGGGCGCGACCCCGGTCGTCGGCAAAGGACTCAAGCCGTGGAGCCGGCGGAGGGCGTGGCCCACTGCGCCTCGGCCAGATCGCCCACCGGCATGCCCTCGGGCGTGGGCACCTCGGGCGTGTCGCGCAGGTACCACTCTGCGTCTAGTGCGGCCTGGCATCCGGATCCGGCCGCTGTGATCGCCTGGCGGTAGGTGTGGTCGACGAGGTCACCCGCCGCGAACACTCCCGGGCGGTTCGTGCGCGTGGAGCGCCCCTCGACCTCGACGTATCCGTCTTCGTCGAGCTCGACCTGCCCGGCAACAAGCGATGATTGTGGCTCGTGGCCGACGGCTATGAACGCCCCGGTGATCGATACGTCGCGATGCTCGCCTGTTTCGGTGTTGCGCAGCTTGGCGACGCTGAGCGCCCCACTTTCGCCTGGCTCGAAGCGCTCGACTGTGTATGGCGTGAGCAGCTCGATATTTGCCTGCGCGCGTGCACGCGCCAGCATGATCTTCGAGGCGCGAAACTCCTGGCGGCGGTGCACGACGGTCACCTTGGAGGCGAACTTGGACAGGAAGATGGCCTCCTCCATCGCCGAATCGCCGCCGCCGACGATGATCGTGTGGGCGTCCTTGAAGAAGGCTGCGTCGCAGGTCGCGCAATAAGAGACCCCGCGCCCTGAGAGCTCATCCTCGCCGGGGATCCCGAGCTTCTTGTGCTCGGCGCCCATCGCCAGAATGACAGTCCGGGCGCGGTGCTCCACATCCCCTACCCAGACCCTGTGCACGCCACCCGGCTCCTCTGCCAGCTCGACCTTCTCGACCTGGTCGGTCTCGAGCTTGGCTCCGAAGCGCTCGGCCTGCTCCCGCAGCTTGCCCATCAAATCGGGTCCCATGATCCCCTCCGGAAAGCCCGGATAGTTCTCGACGTCGGTCGTCTGTTGCAAAAGACCGCCCCAGGCGAAGCCCTCAAAGACAAGCGGGGCGAGGTTGGCGCGCGAGGTGTACAAGGCCGCGGTATAGCCCGCGGGCCCGCTGCCGACGATGATCGTGTTCTCGACGTCCGCCATACGATTTGCCGTTCCTTTGGTCGTGTTGCTGGCCGATGCGTGAGCTCTGTTACTGCAAGGTAGCCAATCCTTTGGTCTTCTACCAGTCGGCCCCCACCCCGAGACCATGCGCTTTACTTTGTAAAGTATAGCGTAATTGCTAGGCGTGAAGGGGACCCGCGGTTTCGATCGGTTTCGTCGGCGAGCTCACGAGAGACGCCTGGGACGCCTGCTCGACGCGCCAGCGCGCAACAGTGCGCCGCAGCTGGAAATAGGCGATCGCGCCTGGGACGGTGGGAAGCCAGAAGGAGATCGCGCGATAGGAGAGCACCGCGAGCAAGGCCAGGTTGAAGTCGACGCCGAACGCGACGAGTGCCCCGATCATGCCACCCTCGACGCCTCCCAAACCTCCGGGTAGCGGCAACAGATTGCCCACCATGCCCACGAAGTAGGCCATCAAGATCACTGTGAACGGGGGCGCCGCGCCGAACGCGTGGAAGCAGGCCCAAAGCACGCTTATGTCAAAGCCCCACCAGGCGAGCGCTCCCAACAGCCCAACGTCGCGCGAGCGAATCAAATCGATCGCGGTGCGCACCCCGCTGGCGGCGAGCGCAGGCACCGTGGCCGCACGAGCAACCCAGTGGGCGACTCGCCCCGAGCCCACCGCCCAGCGCGCGAGACGCCGCTCGATGTCGCCCGGCAAAAGTGCCATAGCGCCGATGACCGCAAACAGGATCCCCGCGATAGCGGCCGGCACGATCGTGATCGCAAACGAGCCACCCCCGGGAAGCAGGCCAACCCCGAGGCCAATCCCGTCGAGCAGGACAGCGGCGGCATAGACCACGTACAGGAGCACCATGAACGCGACCATGCGACACGCCACCAGGCGCGGCTCCATACCAGAGCGCCGCAACGCCCAGGCGGTGAGCGCGATGCCTCCCGCGCCGGCGGCCGCGAACAGCCTTGTGGCCGCAAGACCGGCCATCGTGATCTGGTAGCTCTCGCGCCAACCGATCGGGCTCCCTCCACGCACGAACACCGCCCGAAAGAGCACCACGTAACCGGCGAACGAGCAGATCTCGAGCAGAACCCCGATCATGATCCACCACGTATCGCCGCGCTCGATGCGGTGGGCTGTGCTGCTCAGGCCGGCGAGCTTGGGGAGCACGAAGTACAAGAACGCGACGGCTGAGAGGACGAACAGACCGAAGGCGATCGCACTGCGGCGCGTGACCGGCACACGCGGCATCTGCTCGTCGGCGAGCGCCCCATTCCGTTCGGCTTGATCTAGCTCATCCATCTCGACTTCTCGTCGGCTTCATGTTGTTCTGTGTGCACGCCGCCTTGTCTCATGTTGCCCCTTGAGCCCGCGCCTCCAGCGTGGCCACGGCTCGACCGAAGCGCGAGAACGCCGGAGTCGCACGCGGCGCGGCGCGGCGTATCGCGGTCGTGAGAACGGCCCCGGCCAGCAGGTCCACGGCATAGTGCTCGCCGAGATACACGAGCGCGAAGCCGAGAGTCGCGGTGTAGCCCCAACCCACGGCACCGGCCAGCGGCCCAGTCTCTTCGAGCAGCCGGGCGGCCATCATCGATGTGGCGAAGTGCAAAGAGGGCATCGCAGCCAAGGGATTGCCTCCAAGAACACTGTAAAGGGGACCCCAGCCGTCTCTCCAAAAGAACTCCCCGTATTCGACCATCATGCGTCTGACGGCCACGTCATGGTGGCGCCCACTGAACTCGCCTCGGCGGGCCGCTTGCGTGGCCGCGTACCAAGGCGGCGCTGTGGGCAGGACCCAATAGATCATCGCGCCGATATCGAACACCGCGTAGGTCATCGCCGCGGAGCGATCGAAGCGGCGCGGGTGGCGCAGCATCACGTACACGAGCGCGCCGTGGGGAACCATGAACCACACCCAGTGAGCCCACACAAGCAGCTTGTCGCCCAAGCGCCACTGGCCACGCGCCAGTCTCCTCTGGAGGCGAACTGTCGGCAGCTCGCCCAGGCCGAGCAGACGATCGATCGCGATCGGATAGTCGACCAAGACACGCCGCTCCTGGGCGTCCTCGTCGTCGTGGGGTGTCTTGTAGGCAGCCAGGTAGGCCCACATCTGCAGGCAGCACACGGCGACATCGCGCGTGCGCGTGCGCGGCACAGCCACGCACAAGCCCACGGGCGCGGCGAACGCGACCGTCTGCGCGACCAAAGGCGGCGTGGAGAGGCGCTTGCGCATAAGCGGCGCCATCACACCAGCGGCCACGACACCCCAGGCGGCTGTCCTGATAACCCTCGACCGCACGGGGCGGTGAGTATATGATGCGCCCCGGCCAAGTCCCTACGCACGCGCGCAGGGCATTACATATGGCGTCCACGACAGCCGCTGCACGACTACCCCCTGGCACGCCACACGCGCGCCCGTTTGCAGCTTATGCAGCCGTCTCTGCCTCGACGCGCTCGCGCATGTGGCGCTCTGCCTCGGCAACGAGCGCCCCGACCACGTGGCTGGTCTCATCCGCCTCGGGATGCCATTGAACGCCGAGCACGAAGCGCCGCTCGGGAATCTCGATTGCCTCGGGCAACCCATCCATCGCCGAGCAGCCACTGATCTGAAGGCCGTCGCCCAAGTGATCGACGCCTTGGTGGTGATGGGACTTGGTCGCGTGGTGAGTCTCCCCCGCCGCCCGCGCTGCAAGCGTACCTTCGACCAGATCGACGTCATGGTCGGCACCGTCGAAGGTGCCGGGAACACGCAAGTGTTCGTGGTGACCGAAGCGCTCGGGCAGGTGCTGCAACAGGGTGCCGCCATAGGCAACGTTGATCAGCTGCATGCCGCGGCAGATGCCAAGCACCGGCAGGTCGCGCTCGATCGCGGCGCGGACCAGCGCGATCTCGAAGCGGTCGCGCTCGGGGACCGTATCGACGGTCTCCGGATGGGCAGACGCTCCGTAGCTCGAGGGGTCGATGTCCGCGCCACCGGCAAGCACGAGGCCGTCGAGCAGGTCGAGCACCTCGTCGGGGTCTTCCAAGAGCAAACGGTCGGGCGCCAGCATCAGGACCAGCCCACCCGCCTGCTGCACGGCTTCGACATAGCTGCGCGAGAGCAGCACGGCCTCCTGATCCCACATGCCCCAGCGGGCACGCTCGAGCGCTGTGCATATGCCTACAACGGGCCTACTCATGTCCGCACACGATAGGCATACAAGGGATACAGAGTGGGAGCAAGGGTCGTTGCGCGGGTATTCTCGCGCGAGACCAACCGATCAGAGACCTCGACCGGCGCCGAACGGGGCTGGACGCCAGCAGAACGACAGGAGAGCCAAAGTGAGTGAGGCCGAGACCCAACTCGAGACGGTTAACGTGCATGTGGAGGAGGGCGCGGCGACGATCGAGCTGAGCCGTCCCGAGGCGCTCAACGCGTGGAACAGGCAACTCGGCGAAGACCTGCTGGCCGCGCTGGCTCGGGTGAGCGAGGACGATGCGGTGCGCGCGGTACGCATTACGGGCGCCGGGCGTGCGTTCTCCTCCGGCGCCGACCTGAGGGACATCAGCGGCGACGATCTCACGCCCGAGGGGCGCCCAAACGTCTACGGGATCCTCACCGAGCGCTACCACCCGATCATGCACGCGATCCGCGAGATGGGAAAGCCAGTGGTCGCGGCCGTGAATGGGGGGGCGGTTGGCATCGGTTGCTCGCTGGCGCTGTGCTGCGACCTCGTCGTGGCGGCCGAGAGCTCGTATTTCCTGCTCGCGTTCGTGAATATTGGGCTTGTGCCCGACGGCGGCTCGTCGCTGTTCGTGCCTACGCGCGTGGGTATGGCCAGGGCGACCGAGATGGCGATGCTGGGGGAGCGCGTGAGCGCGCCGCAAGCGCTCGCCTGGGGCCTCGTCAACCGGGTGTTCGCAGACGAGGACTTCGCGCGAGAGAGCGCCACCTTGCTGGCGCGCTTGGCGAGCGGGCCGACGCGCTCCTACGCCGCCAGCAAGCGCCTGCTCAACGAGCGGCTTTACCCGGGCATGGCTGAGCAGCTCGAGCTGGAGGCCACGTTGCAGCAGGAGATGGTCGGAAGCGATGACTTCGTCGAGGGCGTGAGCGCCTTCCTGGCCAAGCGTCCGGCGCGCTTCGAAGGACGTTGAAGCGCCCTCTAGGGAGACCGAACGTGTCCAACGCAAGCCGTTTTGAGCGCGTTCCGGTGGCCGGGCACGCGCATTCCGTCCACGCCTGAATAGAATCCCGCCCGCCTTGAGCCACCTGCTCGCCACACCGCTCGCGTTCTTCACCCCCCAGTCGGGCGGGTCGCCGAACGCCGATCAGATCAACAGCCTGTACAAGATCACGTTGTACGCGGCGCTCGTGATCTTCGTGCTGGTCGAGGGCGCGCTCGGGTATGCGCTGTGGCGCTTCCGCGCCCGCAAGGGAGCCGAGGCGGCTCAGATCCGCGGCAACACTCGCCTCGAGATCGGCTGGACCGCTGGCGCGGCCGTGATCCTGCTGGCCCTGGCGGTTTTGACGTTCGCCAAGCTCCCCTCGATCCAGGACCCGGTCAACTCGAGCGCCGCGGGCGAACACCTCGTCGGCGACGGCTCACGCCTGTACGCCAGCAATACGCCAAAGCTTCCGCCGGACGGGAAGTCCTTGAAGATAACCGTTGTAGGCAGGCAGTTCGTGTGGCAGTACGTGTATCCGGGCGCAAGCGAAGCCGATGGCCTGGGCGCCCCGTACTCCTACGAGGAGATGGTGGTACCTACGAAAACCACGGTGACGCTCGACATCGTCTCCGCGGACGTTGTCCACTCGTGGTGGGTACCGCAGCTTGGCGGCAAGTTCCAGGCGGTGCCCGGCTACCACAACTACACGTGGTTCAAGATCGAAAAACCGGGCATCTTCAGGGGCCAGTGCGCGCTCATCTGCGGGCGCGGGCACGCGCGCATGATCGCCACCGTGAAGGCTGTGCCGCCGGCCCAGTTCGAAGCGTGGCTTGCATATCAGAAGAAGCTGATCGCCGAAGCCAACGCCGACGCGCAGGTGGCGCGCGCGAAGCTCGGCAAGCAGGTCGGCGCCGGACAGGTCGAAAACCCATGACGCGCAGTCGCCCGGGGAGCCCCCACCGACTTTCTGAGTCCGGACACCAGGAGACCCGCTAGATGGCCACTTACACAGCCCCAGTCCCGCAAATCGTGTCCCATGACGCCAAGCCCGAAGCCAAAGGTTGGGCCAGCTGGATAACGACGACCGACCACAAGCGGATTGGGATCATGTACATGGTCACCACGTTCGTCTTCTTCATCCTCGGCGGCGTCGAGGCATTGATGATCCGCCTGCAGCTTGGCCTGCCGGAAAACACGCTGGTCTCTCCCCAGATCTACAACCAGCTGTTCACGATGCACGGGACGACGATGGTGTTCCTGTTCGTGGTGCCGATGATGGCCGGCCTGGCGAACTATTTCGTGCCGCTCATGATCGGTGCGCGCGACATGGCCTACCCTCGCTTGAACGCGCTCTCCTATTGGCTCTTGCTGGCCGGCGGACTCGTGTTCTATGCCTCGATCTTCTGGAACCCGCCCGAAGCGGGCTGGACGAGCTATGTGCCCCTGTCGGGCATCAACTACTCGCCGGGTGGCGGCCAGGACGCGTGGATCTACCTGATCCACCTGACCGGCCTGTCTTCGATCCTCGGCGCGATCAACTTCTACGC
>DATMPT010000352.1:0-15742 GCA_035567355.1 Solirubrobacteraceae bacterium | reverse complement strand
TTCGACGTGGACCTCGGCATTGACTGGTCTGAGGAGGAGCTGGCCGAGAGAATCGGCGCCTACCACGGCATCCTGATCCGTTCGGCCACGAAGATGACCGCCGACTTGATCGCCCGGGCGAGCAACCTGAGGGTGATCGGGCGCGCGGGCGTGGGCGTCGACAACGTCGATGTCGAGGCGGCCACCCAGCGCGGGATCGTCGTCGCCAACGCACCCCAATCGAACGTCGTGACCGCCGCCGAGCACACAATGGCGATGCTGCTTGCCCTGGCGCGCAACATCCCCCAAGCGCATGCTTCGCTCACAAGCGGCAAGTGGGAGCGCTCCAAGTTCTCAGGCGTCGAGCTGTATGAGAAGACGCTCGGCATCGTCGGCTTCGGGCGCATCGGCCAGCTCGTCGCCCATCGCGCGCGCGGCTTCGGCATGCGCGTGCTCGCCTTCGACCCGTTCGTCTCCGCCGAGCGCTACCGAGAGCTGGGCGTCGAGAAGGCGTCCTGCGCCGACGAGGTCTGCGAGCAGGCCGACTTCATCACGATCCACCTGCCCAAGACGCCCGAGACCGAAGGCTGGCTCAACGCGGCCCTCATCGCCAAGATGCGCGACGGCGTGCGCATCCTCAACGTTGCCCGCGGCGGCCTGATCGACGACGCGGCGCTCAAGGATGCCCTGGATTCGGGGAAGGTGGCAGGCGCCGCGCTGGACGTGTTCCCATCCGAGCCGATCACCGAGTATCCACTGTTCGTGGGCTACCCCAACGTCGTCGTAACCCCTCACCTAGGCGCCTCGACCGCCGAGGCAACCGACAGGGCCGGTTTCCAGAGTGCCGAGCAGGTGGTGGCCGCGCTCACCGGCGGCGTCGTCTCCACCGCCGTCAACATCCCATCCGTCGGCGCCGAGGACATGGAGGTGCTCGGTCCGTTCCTGCCCCTGGCGCGCCGGCTCGGGCGTCTTGCGATGGCCCTGGCCGAGGGCTCCTCGGTCGAGCGGATCGAGGCGGCCTTCATGGGCCGCATCGCCGATTTCGACACGCGCCTGCTCACGCTGGCCGTGATCGGGGGCGCCTTGGAGGGACGCACCGAGGAGCAGGTCAACCTCGTCAACGCACCCTCCATGGCAGCCCAGCGAGGCATCGTCGTCGAGGAGAAGTCGGTCTCCGAGGCCCAAGACTTCAACGAGCTGATCCGCGTCACCGTCGTGGCCGGCGGTGCGCGGGTGGCGGTTGCCGGCACCGGTATCGGCCCCAACCGCGTTCCCCATCTGGTCGAGGTCCAGGGCAGGCGGCTGACGATCGAGCTCACCCCGTTCGTCACGGTCTTCCGCTACGCCGACCTCCCAGGCATGATCGGGCGCGTTGGCACGATCTTCGGCTCGCACGGCATCAACATCTCCTCGGCCGCCGTGGGCCACACACCCGATGGCGACGATCAGCGCCTGGCCGCGATGGTCGTCACCACCGACGTGCCCGTGGGGGCCGAGGTCGTCGATGAGATCGTCGCCTCCGAGGGCTTTGTGGCCGGCTGGGCCGTCGTCTTGAGTTGAGCGTGCAAGCCAATGGCCCGGTCCCCGCAGGGCCAAGGCCCGGCTCATCGCGACACGCACGAACGACGATCCCAAACAAACGAGTAATCTGATCGCGATGCGGACGGTTGAAATCACCAAGCACGGCGGCCCGGAGGTCTTCAGGGTCACAGAACGGGCCGACCCCGCCCTGCGGCCGGGCTCGGTGCGCATCGAGGTGGCTGCCTGCGGCATCAACTTCGCCGACGTCATGGCACGCATCGGCGTCTACCCCGACGCGCCCAAGCCACCGTGCGTCGTCGGCTACGAGGTAGCCGGCACGGTCGTCGGGCTCGGCGAAGGCGTCGAGGAGCTCAGCCATGGACAGCGCGTCTTGGCCGGCACGATGTTCGGCGGCTACGCCTCGGTTGTCTCGGTACCAGAGCGCGACTGCGTCGTCTTGCCCGAGCAGCTCTCCTTCGAGCAAGGCGCCGCAATTCCCGTCAACTACGCCACGGCCTGGGCGGCACTGGTCGGTTACGGCTCCCTGCAGCCCGGCGAGCGCGTCCTGATCCACTCCGCCGGCGGCGGCGTCGGGATCGCCGCGATACAGCTGGCGCGCCGCTTCGGCGCCGCGGAGATCTACGGCACCGCCTCGCCCTCCAAGCACGCCCGCATCCGCGAGCTCGGCGTCGATCGCGCGCTCGACTACAAGGACATCGGCGCCAAGAACGAGCTTCCCCGCTTCGACGTGATCCTCGATGCGATCGGCGGTCACAGCCTGCGCACGAGCTATGACATGCTGCGCCCCGGAGGACGCCTTGTTGGCTTCGGTGCCTCAGCGGTCGTATCCGGCGCCAAACGCAACCTGCCCTCCGCCTTGCGCACCTTGGCGCGTATGCCACGCTTCTCGCTGGTCAAGCAGATGTCCGAATCGAAGGCCGTGATCGGCCTGAACATGCTCACCCTGTGGAAGGACCGCGGCACGCTCGAACCATGGATCGAGCCGCTGCGCGAGCTACTCGACGACGGCACGATCGAGCCCGTCATCGCCGGTACGTTCAGCTTCGAGGAAGCCGGCGCCGCGCAGGACATGCTCACGCAGCGGCGCAACACCGGCAAGGTCGTACTGGTGCCCTAGCGCTGTGGCGGTCTCCCCGTGCTGGTGCTACCCTGCGTGGCACATGTCGTTTCAGTTCTCCCTTTCGCTCCTCCTCCTGCTCCCCCCTCGGGGGGAATAGCGCGTGGCGGCCGCGTAGCCGCAAACCCAAGGAGAAGCCGGTAAGCGAGAGAACTCAGGAAACGAGGACGACATGGCGGATTCACAAGTACAACAGCGAGACGAGCACCCTTCGCGGCACGAGCGCGACCGCGTACGCGTGTTCGACACCACCCTGCGCGACGGCGAGCAATCGCCGGGGATTGCGCTGAACCGGCAAGAGAAGCTGGAGATCGCCCACCAGCTGGCGCGCCTGGGCGTCGACATAATCGAGGCGGGCTTTCCGATCACCTCGCCCGGCGACTTCGAGTCGGTTCAGGCGATCGCCCGCGAGGTCGAAGGCCCTGTGATCTGTGGCCTGGCGCGTACCTCACCGCAGGACATCGACGCGGCCTGGGAGGCCGTCAAGGATTCTGCGCGGCCACGCATTCACACATTCATAGCCACCTCTGACATTCACATCGAGCGCAAGCTGCAGACCACGCGCGAGGACGTCATCGGACAGGTGCGCGCGGCCGTGGCCCACGCCAAGTCCTACACCGAGGATGTCGAGTTCTCACCCGAGGACGGCTCCCGCTCAGATATCCCCTACATGGCCGAAGTGATCCAGGTCGCCCTGCAGGAGGGAGCCACGACCATAAACGTGCCCGACACCGTCGGCTACGCGATGCCCTCCGAGTATGCCGCCATGTTCGAAGAGCTGTATAGCCTGGTGCCCGACCTGCGCGAGGTCGTCGTCTCTGTTCACTGCCACGACGATCTGGGCTTGGCGGTCGCCAACTCGCTGGCCGGAATCCAGGCCGGCTGCCGTCAAGTGGAGTGCGCCGTCAACGGGATCGGCGAGCGCGCCGGCAACGCCTCCTTGGAGGAGATCGTGATGCTGCTGCGCACGCGCGAGCCCGCTCTGGGCCTGTGGACGGGGACCGACACGACCGAGATCGCACGCACCTCGCGTCTGGTCTCGCGCCTGACCGGCTACCCCGTGCAGCCCAACAAGGCGATCGTCGGGCGCAACGCGTTTGCCCACGAGGCCGGCATCCACCAGGACGGCGTGTTGAAGGAGCGCGCCACCTACGAGATCATGGACGCCACGACCGTAGGCTTGCAGAGCAACGCGATCGTCTTGGGCAAGCACTCCGGTCGCCATGCCTTGCGCCAAGCCCTGGAGGAGATGGGCTTCAAAGTCGAGGGACAAGCCTTGAACACCGCCTTCAAGCGCTTCAAGGAGATCGCCGACCGCAAGAAGCAGGTCACCGCCATGGACCTGGAGGCGCTGGTCACCGAGGAGCTGCGCGGCGATGACGTTGCCGCCTATGCCTTCGTCGACTTCGAGGTTGCCGCGTCCTCGGCAAGTCCGCCGATGGCCCGCGTGCACGTGAGCGTCGAGGACGGCACCGTCAAGACCGGCGAGTCCTCAGGCGACGGGCCGGTCGATGCGATCTTCCGCGCGATCAACACCGCCACCGCAGTCGATGCGGCGCTCCGCGAGTTCCGCGTGGACGCCGTCACCGAGGGCCAGGACGCGCTCGGCGAGGTCTCGGTCGTCGTCGAGGTCGAAGGTCAGACCGGCGCCGGCCAAGGCGTCTCCACCGACATCATCGAGGCAGCCGCGCGGGCCTACGTACGGGCGCTCTCGATCGGCGTGGTGCGGGCGCGCGAAGGCGTGCGTGGCGTGGGGTTGCCAGCCTAATTGACATTGATCTGGCCATTTGAATAAAATTTTCACCCATGGCCGAGCTCGAGATCGATCAGGACTGGTATCGCACGGCCTATCCGCCCGAGATGGACAAGCTCCCGTGGGCGGACAAGACGGTCTCCGAAGTCGATCGCTTCATGACGATGCTCAGCCCACGGGGCGACGAGCGAGTGCTCGACATGGGCTGTGGTACCGGGCGTCACTCGCTCGAGCTCGCACGCCGCGGCTTCTCGGTCGTGGGCGTCGAGCTGCTGGCGGCAAACGTCGAGGTCGGGCGCGAGGCGGCCGCGGCGCGGTCCCTGCCCGTCGAGTTCGTCCAAGCCGACCTGCGCGAGCTGGAGCTCGACGAGGAGTTCGACATCGTCGCCACCTTCAACGACGGCGGGATCGGCTATTTCGAGACCGAGGCCGAGAACCTGCGAACCTTCGAGGTGATCGCGCGCTCTCTGCGGCACGGCGGCCGCCACCTCGCGCAGACCCCCAATCGCCTCCACGCCGAAAAGCACATGCCCGTGAAGACGTGGATACTTGGGTCTGAGTCGGTTGAACTGACCGATCACCGCTGGAACGCCAAGAGCAGCCGCCTGGAAGGCACCGCCGCGTCCATATGGTTCGGCGAGATCTTCGAGAAGCTCGATCCGATCCCCTACAGCTCGCGGCTCTACCTCGTCGAGGAACTGCAACAGATCTACGAGTCGCTCGGGATGCGGCTCACCAATACGTTCCGCGGCTCAGGCAAAGCCGGGCGCCCGCGCGATAACCAGTTCGAGATCTTCTGGGAAGCCCGCAAGGAGTAGCATCGCCGTACGAGCGTCTGTGATAACGTACGCTTGTATATGGCGACGGCAAGGCGACATGCACCGGAGGTGGCGGAGGATCCGCGTTGGGAAGCATTTGACTCAGCGGTCATCGGCGCTCGCGTAAAGGCGTTGCGCGAGTCCTCCTCGCTGTCGTTGCGCGATTTGGCCGAACGCAGCGGCGTCAGCGCGCCGATGCTCTCCCAGGTCGAGCGGGGGGAGACGAGCCCCACCTTGACCGTCGCCGCCAGGATCGCCTCGGGGTTGGACCTGCGCCTCTCACAGCTCTTGCGGCTCGACGAGGCTGGGGCGGTGACGATCGTCAGGGCGTCCGAGCGCGGGGGAGGGGGCAACGCACGACGCGGTCATCGCTTCGAGGTGATGACCGCTGCGCAACCCGGTCAGCGCTCCGAACTCTCGCGCCACATGCTCGCGCCGGGCGGCGCCACCGGTGCGCCCGACGATCCACCGATGCACGAGCCCGGCTCGCGCGAGACCGCGCTTGTCGAACATGGCTCGCTTGTGCTGGTCTGCGATGGCCAGCGCTACGAGCTCTTCGAGGGCGATTGCGTTACTTTCGACGCCGACCTTCCACATCATTTTGAGAACTCCACCGACGCTGAGGCTTCCCTTCTGGCCGTCGTCTCGGCGGGATTGCGACGCAGTTAGGAGAGTCATGCCAAAGACGATGTTCGAGAAGGTCTGGGAGGCCCACGAGGTCGCCGATGGGCTGCTGTACATCGACCTGCATCTGGTGCACGAGGTCACGAGCCCGCAGGCTTTCGATGGGCTGCGACTCGCGGGTCGCAAGGTGCGCCGCCCCGACCGGACGTTGGCCACGGCCGATCACAACACGCCCACCGACGGCACGCCCGTCGCGGCGCGCATCAAGGACGAGCTCTCGCGTGTGCAGGTGGAAACCCTGGAGCGCAACTGCGCCGAGTTTGGCGTGCCCGCCTACTCGCTTGGCTCCGACCGCCAGGGGATCGTGCACGTGATCGGCCCGGAGCTGGGCGTCACCCAGCCCGGCATGACGGTCGTCTGCGGCGACTCCCACACCGCTACCCACGGAGCGTTCGGGGCTTTGGCGTTCGGGATCGGCACGAGCGAGGTCGAGCACGTCCTGGCCACCCAGTGCATGGTCCAGCGGCGTCCGCGCTCGATGCGCATCCGCTACGAGGGCGCGCTCGGCTTCGGCGTCAGCGCCAAGGACCTGATCCTCGGCACGATCGGCCAGATCGGCGTCGGCGGCGCCACCGGGCACGTCGTCGAGTACGTGGGGCCCGCGATCGAGGGGCTCTCGATGGAGGGTCGCATGACCGTTTGCAACATGACGATCGAGGCCGGGGGGCGCGCCGGCATGATCGCTCCGGATGAGACGACCTTCGCCTGGTTCGAGCAGGTCCGCCCCGGCGCGCCCTTGGGCGCGGAGCTCCAGGAGGCGATCGCGCAGTGGCGCGAGCTGGCAAGCGACGAGGGCAGCTTCTACGACACCGACATCGTCGTCGACGCCGCGGCCCTCTCGCCACAGGTCACATGGGGCACGAACCCCGGCATGGTCCGCGCGGTCACCGAGCGCGTTCCCTCGCCTGAGGAGTTCGACTCGCCCGCCGACCGCGAGGCGACCGAGCGGGCGCTCGAGTACATGGCGCTCGAGGCCGGCACGCCGATCGAGCAGATCGCCGTCGATCGGGTCTTCATCGGCTCGTGCACCAACTCGCGCATCGGCGACCTGCGCGCCGCAGCCGAGGTTATCCGGGGACGCCGGGTCGCCCCCTCGGTCAACGCAATGGTCGTGCCAGGCTCCCAGCAGGTCAAGGCCCAAGCCGAGGCCGAGGGCCTGGACGAGGTCTTTCGCGCCGCCGGCTTCGACTGGCGCGTCGCCGGCTGCTCGATGTGCCTGGGCATGAACCCCGACATCCTCGCCCCCGGCGAGCGCTGCGCCTCGACCTCCAACCGCAACTTCGAGGGGCGTCAAGGGCGGGGCGGCAGGACCCATCTGGTCTCCCCGCAGATGGCTGCCGCCGCGGCGATCGAGGGGCACTTCACCGACATCCGCGACTGGAGCTGAGCATGGAGCCGATACACACGATCTCGGGCAAGGTCACGCATCTCGACCGCGCCGACGTCGATACCGACCAGATCATGCCCAAGCAGTTCCTCAAGCGCGTCGAGCGCACCGGCTTTGGACAGTTCCTCTTCTACGACTGGGCCAAGGAGCCCGGCTGGGAGTTGCCCTCCAACCCGATCCTCGTCGCCGGGCGCAACTTCGGCTGCGGCTCCTCGCGCGAGCACGCCCCCTGGGGCTTGCAGGACTACGGCTTCCAGGCGATCGTCGCGCCTTCCTTTGCCGACATCTTCTACTCCAACTGCACGAAGATCGGGCTATTGCCGCTCGTCCTCTCCGCGGAGGACTGCCAGTCGCTGGCGCACGCAGGGGAGGGCACGGTCGACCTGGACGCCCAGGAGGTCCGCTTCGCGGGGCGCCAGGTCGCCTTCGAGATCGATCATGAGATCCGCCGCCGGCTGCTCGCCGGTCTCGACGACATCGGTGCCACGCTCGTCCAGGAGGAGTCGATCGCCGCCTACGAGCGCTCGCGCGAGGATCGAGTCCCACCCACGCCTGTCACGACCGCTCTGTAGCGCCACCCGTTACGGTCTCGAGCTCGTCTGGCGCGCTCGCGTCGCTCTACCAAGGAGATACATGACACACCGCATCCTCACGCTTCCCGGCGACGGGATCGGTCCCGAGATCCTCGCACCGGCCCTGGAGGTCCTGCGCGCCGTCGGCGACTTCCAATTCGAGTCTCACCCCTTCGGCGGGGCTTCGATCGACCTGCACGGCACGGCGCTGACCGACGAGACGCTCGCGGCGTGCCGCGACGCCGATGCCGTGCTCCTGGCGGCGGTCGGCGGACCGAAGTGGGACACCACCGACCCGGGCGCTCCGCGTCCCGAGCAGGGCCTGCTCGGGCTGCGCAAGGGGCTCGGCCTGTACGCCAACCTGCGCCCTGTCAAGCCGCTGCCCGCGCTCTATGACGCCTCGCCCCTGCGGCGCGAGCGGATCGAGGGGACCGACCTCTTGGTCGTGCGCGAGCTCACCGGCGGGATCTACTTCGGCCAGAAGACCCGCAGCGACGATTTCGCCTCAGACGTATGCGCCTATTCGCGGGAGGAGATCGAGCGGATCGCTCGCATTGCATTCGGTGCGGCGCGCTCGAAGGTCACGAGCGTAGATAAGGCCAATGTCCTCGAGACCTCACGCCTGTGGCGCGAGGTCGTGGGCGATCTGCACGCGCGCGAGTTTCCCCACATACAGCTCGAGCACATGCTCGTCGACAACGCCGCGATGCAGCTCGTCTCCGCGCCGCGCCACTTCGACACGCTGCTCACCGAGAACATGTTCGGGGACATCCTCTCTGACGAGGCCGCGATGATCACCGGCTCGATCGGGATGCTCCCCAGTGCCTCATTGGGCGCCCCTCCTGCGAGCACTCCCTCAGCTGGGGGCGAAGGGAACCGAGATCTGGTGCGTGGAGGGCTGTTCGAGCCCGTCCACGGCTCTGCGCCAGACATCGCCGGACGTGGCATCGCCAACCCGCTGGCGATGTTTCTCTCCGCCGCGCTCATGCTTCGTCATGGACTGGGCTTGGAAAGCGAGGCCGCGGCTGTAGAATCGGCAGTCGAACGTGCGCTCCAGGACGGGCTGCGCACCCCCGATCTGGGTGGTGAGGCAGGTACCGGGCAGGCGACGCGCGCGGTGCTCGAGCAGCTCTAAACGGGAGACGGCGAATTGGACACAAGCGACCTCATATGGATGAACGGAGAGCTCCTCGCCTGGGAGGACGCAAAGGTCCACGTCCTCACGCACGGACTTCACTACGGCACCGGCGTCTTCGAGGGGATTCGCTGCTACGACACCGAGCTCGGCCCGGCCATTTTCCGCAACGCCGAGCACATGGAGCGGCTGTTGCAGTCCTCGGAGCTCTACTACATGCCCGTGCCCTACACGGCGTCTGAGCTGCAGGCCGCCGCACGCGAACTGGTGGCCGCCAACAACCTGAGCTCCTGCTATATCCGTCCGATCGTCTATCGCGGCTACGGCTCGATGGGCCTGAACCCGATGGACGCGCCGGTGGACGTCACGATCGCCTGCTGGGAGTGGGGGACCTATTTGGGCGAGGAGGGTATGACCAACGGCATCCGCGCCAAGGTCTCCTCGTGGCGGCGCATCTCGCCCGACTCGCTGATCCCGCACGCCAAGGCCTCCGGCCAGTACCTCAACAACGTGCTCGCCAAGGTCGAGTCGATGAAGGCCGGCTATCAAGAGGCAATCCTGCTCGACGATCACGGCCACGTGTGCGAGGGCACCGGCGAGAACATCTACATCGTCGCGGGCGGGGAGATCGTCACGCCCGGCCACCACAACTCGATCCTCGACGGCATCACGCGCCGCTCGATCATGCAGCTCGCCGCGGACCTCGGCTACACCGTGGTCGAGCGCAACATCGCGCGCGCCGAGCTCTACCTGGCCGAAGAGGTCTTCATGTCGGGCACCGCCGCCGAGCTCGTGCCGGTCGTCGAGGTCGATGACCACAAGATCGCCTCCGGCAAGCCGGGCGAGGTAACACGCCTCTTGCAGAGCGCCTTCGACGACGCGATCCACGGTCGCACCGAGCGCTACCGCGAATGGCTGGATTTGGTCAGCGCCTCAGCGCCCAGCACACCGACCCCCACAGGCTGATGAGCCAGATAGAGGTCTATGACGCCACCCTGCGCGACGGCATGGGGGGAGGCGGTATGAGCCTCACCGTCGAGGAGAAGCTGCGCGTGGTGCACGCGCTGGACACGCTCGGCGTGCACATGATCGAGGCTGGCTTCCCGGCGTCGAACCCCAAGGAGCGCGAGCTGTTTGACCTGCTTGCCCGCGAGAGCCTCAAAGTCTCTGAGATCGTGGCCTTCGGCATGACGCGCCGGGTCGACACGCCGGCCTCCAAGGACGAGGGCCTGCGCGTCCTGGCGGACTCCTTCGCGCCCATCTGCACGATCGTCGGCAAGAGCTCACGCATGCAGGTCGAGACGGTTCTGCGCGCCACCTACGAGGACAACATCACGATGATCGGCGAGTCGATCAAATTCCTCGTTGCCCAAGGCAAGCGCGTCGTGTTCGACGCCGAGCACTTCTTCGATGGCTACGCCGCCAACCGCGGCTATGCCGTGGACACCCTGCGGGCCGCCGCCTTCGCCGGCGCCGAGCGCCTCGTACTATGCGACACCAACGGCGGCGCCCTGCCCGGGTACGTGCGCTCGGTCTTTGACTCCGTGCGCTTTGACATGCCCGACATCCCCTTCGGCATACATACCCACGACGATTCCGGCTGCGCGGTGGCCAACACCTTGGTCGCCGTCGAAGCCGGCGCCACGCAGGTACAGGGCACCGTCAACGGTATCGGCGAGCGCACCGGCAACGCCAATCTGCTCACGATCATCGCCGACCTGCAATTGAAGATGGGCCTGGATGTGCTGGCACCAGAGCAGCTCGCGCGCCTGACCGAGACCGCCCACCTGGTCGACGACCTGCTCAACCGCACGCCCGACGCGGCACAGCCCTATGTCGGCAAGCACGCCTTCGCGCACAAGGCCGGCCTGCACAGTGCCGCGGTGCGCGCCGACACCGCCACTTTCGAGCACGTCGATCCCGAGCTCGTGGGCAATGCGCGCGACATGCTCGTCTCAGAGCTCTCCGGACGCGGCACGATCGTCGAGAAGGCGGCCGAGGCCGGCATCGAGCTCGACGCGGAAGCGGCCGCCCGCACGCTGGAGCGCGTCAAGCAGCTCGAGCACGAGGGCTTCCAGTTCGAGGCCGCCGACGGCTCTGTCGAGCTGCTAATGCGCCAGGAGGCTGGCGTGTACGAGCCCTTGTTCGAACTGGACTCCTGGCGGGTGATCGTCGAGAAGAACGTTCGCGGTGAGGTCTTGACGGAGGCGACGATCAAGATCGTCGCCCCGCCCGGGCCAGAGGAGCGGCGCATCCTGTGCACCGCCGAGGGCAACGGGCCTGTCAACGCGCTGGACAACGCCCTGCGCGAGGCGATCGGCGAGATCTATCCGCATCTGCGCGACATCGAGCTCGTCAACTACAAGGTTCGCATCCTCGACGAGGCGAAGGGCACCGGCGCCGTCACGCGCGTTCTGATCGACGCCTCCGATGGGGCTCGGTTGTGGGGTGCGATCGGGGTCTCTGAGAATCTGATCGCCGCTTCCTGGGATGCGCTTGTGGACTCTTTGGAGGTTGGGATCCAGCCGCAGGCACCGGCCCCGTCGACGACGGTTCTTCGCCCGGTGGAGGACTGACTCCTTGGTCCTCGGACGCTTGCTTGCCAAGGCATCCCGCCTGGCAAGGTGTGTCGTCGCCGAGGCCTCGCCTTGAGCGAGGAGGAGGGCTTGCCGCTCGCCAAGCCCGTCGTCGGCGTCCCGGAGGAGCAACTAGTGGCCGAGGTGCTGCGGTCCGGACACCTCTCGCTTGGGCCTCGCGTCATCGAGTTTGAGCGGCTTTTTGCCGAGTTTGTGGGCGCCCGGTTTGCCGCTGCTGTGTCCAGCGGGACCGCGGGCCTGCATCTTGCCCTGCGGGCGGTTGGGGTCGGCGATGGCGACGAGGTGATCACAAGCCCTTTCTCGTTTGTGGCGTCGGCGAACGTGGCGCTGTATGAGCGGGCTCGGCCTGTCTTTGCCGACATCGATCCGGTCACGCTCAATCTCGATCCAGCTGCCGCCGAGGCGGCGATCACCGCGCGCACGCGGGCGCTCTTGCCGGTGCATATCTTCGGCTACCCGGCCGATATGCCCGCCTTCGAGCGGATCGCCGCCCGGCACGGGCTTGGGATCGTGGAGGACGCCTGTGAGGCACTTGGCGCCATCCACGCCGATGGGCGCGCGGTGGGTGCACGCGGAAACCCGGCAGTGTTCGGGTTCTATGCCAACAAGCAGATCACCACGGGGGAGGGGGGGATGGTCACGCTTGGCGATCCCGACATGAAGGCCCGGATCGATTCCGAGCGCAATCAGGGGCGCGCGCCTGACATGGGGTGGCTCGATCATGATCGGCTTGGGTTCAACTACCGGCTGTCGGACATTGCGTGCGCGATTGGGATTGCACAGATGGCTCGACTTAAGGGGCTGCTCAAAGCACGGGCGCTGGTCGCTGGCTACTACCGCGATGCGCTGGCCGGAATCGAGGGGCTCGACTTGCCTTGTGAGGATCAGGGCGGCAACCGGCGCGGCTGGTTCGTGTTCGTGGTCCAGCTCCAGCGCGGGGTCGATCGGGACGGGATCGTGCGCAGGCTTGCTGAGCTGGGGATCCAGAGCAAGCCCTATCTGCCGGCGATCCACCTGATGAGCTTCTATCGGGAGCGCTTCGGGCGTCGGGAGGGCGAGTTCCCTGTGTGCGAGGACGTTGCGGCACGCTCCTTGGCCTTGCCGTTCTATCCGGGGCTTGGCGAGGGGGAGGTCGAGCGGGTAGCGGAGGCACTGCGCTCCGCTTGCGGGCGCTGATTCGGGGCCGTGGTCCGCCGAACGGCCGAATTGCAAGTGGCATGACCGTGACGGACTTGACGTGGCGGCCTCAAGGCGCTAACGTGACGGTCATGACGGCCACCCAAGTTGCTGTGCGCGCGTTTGCAGAGGAGCTTGAGCTGCTCGAGCGTCGCGGTGAGTTGGAGCTCGAGGAGCCCGAGCGCGCGGGACGCCGTGGTGCGCTCATCGTCGCGGCTGCGAGTGTATGGGCGCGACACCTGGATGGTTTGCTGGACGCTGAGCAGACGCGCCTGCTGCTGGGGGTCAAGAGCCGCCAGGCGGTGCACGATCTCGTGCGCCGCGGGAGACTCTTGCGTGTGCAGGACAGTGCCGGTCGCGCCTTGTATCCCGCCAACCAGTTCGACGAGCATGGTCGTCCCTTCGCGCTGGTGGGAGATCTGATCGAGTCGTTCGCTCGAGCGGGCGTCTCACAGTGGACGATCGCGTCGTTCCTCTCCTCGCCCCAGCGCGAGCTGGACGGTCAGACGCCGCAGCGCTGGCTGCTCGCCGGCGGTGAGGAGGGGCCTGTGCGCGAGGCCGCGCGGCGCATCGCGGCACGACTCGCCCACTGACGTGCCGGCCCGCCGGTCTGCGCTCGGGTTCCCCCGTGGCGACCCGGCGCGATTTCCTTACCGCGAGACAGGGGCGGAGGCCTCCTGGTATCGGATGCACCGCTGCGAACATGGCGCTTGGTGGTTCTCGAGCGACGGCAGCGGCCGCTTTGACCTGATCTCCCCTGACGGTGCCTGCTACCTCGCAGAGACGCCGCTTGGAGCCCTGATCGAGCACTTCGACGGCATCGATGTCATCCCTCAGCAGGATCTGGAGGAGCGACGCGTCTCGATCCTCGGTCAGGGCAGACCGCTGCGGCTGGCGGACTGCACGAGCTCTCGCGCGAGAAGCTTCGGCGTCGATCTCGCGCTCAGCGCTGGCTCGGACTACACACGCACTCAGCGATTCGCGGCATGGTTTCGCGAGAGCGGCTTCGATGGAGTGCGCTACCTGCTGCGCAACGACCCGACTGCCACGCTGATCGGCATCGCGCTGTTCGGCCCTTGCGGTGGGCAGGACCTGCCGGTCATCTCGACATCGCCCGTCAAGGAAGCCACACTCGACGAAGCCGCTCACACGTTTGGGATTCAGGTGGTTCCGGTGCCATAGTCACGTTGCGTCTTCTCAGATTACGAGGGCGGCAGACCTCGCGGTTCGAGTTGGCCAGTGGGAGTTGGTTGAAGCTCTGGAGGCTGTTCGCATCCTCGACGATGGCTAAGGGCACGGGCCCCGTCGACGACGTTTCTTCGTCCGGCGGGGGACTGACTCTGTTGGTCCTCGGACGCTTGCTTGCCAAGGCCTCCCGCCGGGCGAAGTACGTCGTCGCCGAGGTGGGGATCGCGCAGCTGCAGCGGCTCGAGGGGATGCTCGCGGACCGGGCTCGCATGGCCGGCCTCTACCGGGGGCGCTTGCAGGGATCGAGGGGCTCGAGCTGCCGTGTAAGGATGGGGGCGCCTAGCGGCGAGGGCGGTTGTGTTTGTCGTACAGCTTCCCCGCGGCGTCGACCGCGATCGGGTGGTCCGCGCGCTGGCAGAGTTGGGGGTCCAGAGCAAGCCCTACCTGCCCGCGATCCACCTGATGGCCTTCTACCGCGAGCGCTTCGGCCATCGCGAGGGTGAGTTCCCGGTGTGCGAGGACGTCGCCGCTCGCTCGCTCGCGTTGCCGTTCTTTCCGGGGCTCACGCAGGGGCGGATCGGGCGCGTGACAGAGGCGTTGACCGCGGCGCTCGGCGCCGACAAACAGGCTGGTTCGCCGTCTTCCCGACGCATCCCATTAACTTGATCCCGAACAGCACGGCGCCAGATCCCGATTGACAGGAGTCCTCGGGTTTTGCAGATCGCGCGGAGATCCGCGTGTGGTGCCGCGAGTCGTGGTTTCGCACCGAGTAAGAAACATGGCTCCACATTTGCTTGACAGGACGCTAAGGTCGTTGATAGGTTCGCGACGAGATCCCATTGGTCGGGATCTCAATGCAGTGCATATTGGGGTCGTACCTGGTGCTCTCTGACCTACGACGAGTGCTCTGGTCGACCGATTCAAGCCTCGGAAGAGGCCAACCAAGCCTCGGATGAGGGGAAGGTAGATCTAAGATAATGAAAAGGATTCATATAGTAGGGATTGCTTTTGCTGCGATCTTTGCGTTCAGCATGGTCGGGGCGAGTGGTGCTTCGGCGCTCAGCTTATGGGACGAATGCATTAAAACAGCGACGACCCTCGCGTTCCAGGATGCTGATTGTTCGGTCGCGGGGCCTCCCAACGTATGGGGTTGGGAAGAAATCAAAGTGCCGACGGAAGTTGACTCGTTAGTGAGCACTTTGACGCTGTTAAGCAACGGTGTAACGATAGACTGCGAAGGTTCTATGGATGGCACTGTTGGGGGTGGCGCTAAAGACGAAGTCGTATTAATCTTAAATAACGTGGGAGCAGAAGTCACAGAAGCGAACCCCGTTAAATGTCCTGTCTTAGCAGGTAATCTTGCCTGCGGCAATGAAGCAAATGCATCACCTCTACACCTCCCATGGAAAACCGAACTGCTCGCGGCAGGAGGGGACTTACTAGAAGGCTCTGGAGTCGGGCATCCAGGCTGGTTAGTCGTGTGTCTAGGCGGTCTCAAAGCTACAAACGAATGCGCGAGGGAAGATACGATTCTGACAGTGGAAAACTTACTATCTGAATTAGAGGTAGATCTGGGCTTCAAACCGTTAGAAAAAGCGGACTGCTCCGTTGGCGGTGTAGGCGCGGGAGAAGTAGAAGGTACTGTGTCGATCTTACTCGTGAATGGAAACGCACTACGGGCCATGTAGCGAGTCGTATTAGTTGAGCATGGGTTGACCGATGAGCATGGTTGACTTGATGGCTCGTTTGGGTCTGGCTGGGAACCTGATGGTGGGTCCCAGCCAGACCATTTAG
>DATMPT010000351.1:0-2163 GCA_035567355.1 Solirubrobacteraceae bacterium | reverse complement strand
ACGTGGGCCGGCCGCGGCGCCCTCCGCTGGAGATCAAGTCAGGGGAGGCGCCGGTCAGGCTTTCCGCGGCTCGCCCTGCGCGCGCAACGATAGGTCGTTCCAGCGCTCCCAAGTCTCGATGCGGTCCGCGTACTCGCGCTTCGCCATCTGCAGGCCGCTCGAGCCGAAGAACACGCGCAGCGGCGGCTCATCGGCATCGACCAGCTCGAGAATCGCCGGCCCGGTCGCCTCAGGATCGCCGGGCTGCGATCGCACGGGCCCGAGACGCCGAAAACGCCGTTCGCGCACGCCGTCATAAACCGGAAGCTCGATGCTGCGCCCAGCTGACGAGCCCGACCAGTCAGTCGTGTAGCCGCCGGGCTCAATGAGCGTGACCTTGACGCCGAACTCCTCGAGCTCTTCCGAGAGCGACTGGCTGAAGGCCTCAAGCCCCCACTTCGAGGCGTGGTAGAGACCAAGGATCGGGAACGCAAGTACGCCACCGATCGACGAGACCTGCAGGATGTGTCCCGAGCGTTGCTCGCGGAGAATTGGGATCGCCGCTTTGGTCACCCACAGCGGCCCGAACAAGTTCGTCTCGATCTGGCGCCGCGCATCATCCTCGCTGAGCTCCTCGATCGCGCCGAACTGGCCGTAGCCGGCGTTGTTCACCACCACGTCGATGCGCCCGAAGCGCGTGTGCGCCGTTGCCACCGAGCGGTCGATCGCCGCCTTGTCCCTCACGTCAAGCTCGAGCGCGAGCACGCGCTCGCCGTGCGCCGCGACGAGGTCCTCGAGCGAGCGCGTGTCGCGAGCGGTCGCCGCCACCCGATCGCCGCGCTCCAGGGCTGCCTGCGCCCAGACCCGGCCGAAGCCTTTCGAGGCGCCCGTGATCAACCAGACCTTCGTCATCGCCAGCTCCTTTCCACCTGCGGTTCGTCCTCCCGGCTGCATCGACCCGGTGGCGCGAGGTCGGACTCCTCGCATACAACTGCGAACTCGGCCTTCTCCGCGACTAGGCCGGTTGCATGGTAAGGAAGGGATCTCCGGTTCGTGTCCGGACCCGGGCTTGTAGGTACGGCGAACCTCAAGGACACTCGTGCGTGGGCCGATAAACCGCTGATGGTAGGCGGGACGCCCAGCGTCGCGACGCGACGGTCGATGACCGTCATGGGCTTCGCAAGCAACCGGCAACAGGGCGGCTCGCTGCGGCTGCAGGAGCGCTCGACGCTCGTCCGCTCCTCGATAGCGCCGGTTCCCTGGTGGTGCTCGCGGCGCCCGGTGCGGGACAGGCAATCGACGGCGTCGATACCCCTTTGAGCGCTGTAGCAGCGAGATGCCCGTGACGCTGGACGACAACGAACTGAAGCAACTCCCGATCCTCGCCGTCGACGACGAGGAGGCGAACGTGCTCTTGCTGCGACGGGTTCTCGAACGCGCGGGACACACGAGCGTGACCACCACAACCGACCCCGCCCAGGTACCCGCCCTGTTCCTCGAAACGCGTCCCCGCCTGCTGCTTTTGGATCTCCACATGCCGCGGGTGGACGGGTTCGAGCTGATGGAGCAAATTGGAGCGCTCACGAGCGAGCGCCGCAGTATTCCCTTCCTCGTACTCACCGCGGACGTCACAGACGAGGCCAAGCGCCGCGCCCTGTCGCTGGGCGCCCGCGATTTTCTCACCAAGCCCCTGGACAACATCGAGCTGCTGCTCCGAGTGCGCAACCTGCTTCAGGTCCAGCTACTTCAGGACAGGCTGTTTGAGCACAACGCGACGTTGGAGGAGCTGGTCGCGGAGCGCACGCTGGACCTCGAGCGGGCGAGGCTCGAGATTCTCGAGCGACTGGCGCTCGCTGCCGAGTATCGCGATGACGCAACCCAGGAGCACGGATGGCGAATCGGGCGGACGGGTTTCCTGCTCGCTGTTGCGCTGGGCCTTCCCAGCGGTGACGCCGAGCTCATCCGGCGCGCGGCGCCGCTTCACGACATCGGCAAGATCGGGATCCCGGACCTGATCCTTCTCAAGCCGGGAAAGCTCACCGACGATGAGTTCGAGCAGATGAAGGCACACACCACGATCGGTGCCGAGATACTTTCAGGGAGCAGCAGCTCCTTGCTGCGAATGGCGCAGAGCATCGCGCTCACCCATCACGAGCGCTGGGACGGTCGGGGTTACCCCAATGG
>DATMPT010000350.1:0-2524 GCA_035567355.1 Solirubrobacteraceae bacterium | reverse complement strand
GCTTCGGGCTCGCCACCGCCGCCTCGCTACTGTTTCCGTTCGCCCCGCACCTCTCATCCGACGTATACGACATGCTCACCGGCGAGCGCGTCTGGGAGCAGCCGTGGCCCCACGCCGATCCCGAGATGCTCGAACGCGAGGCCTACGAGCTCGTTTGCCAGGTCAACGGCAAGCTGCGCGACCGCGTCCAGGCGCCCTCCGACGCGTCTGAGGAGGAGCTCAAGGCACTCTGTTTGGCCGCGCCGAATGTGCTCGCGCACATCGACGGGCACGAGATCGTCAAGGAGATTGTGGTGCCGGGGCGCTTGGTCAACCTCGTGGTGCGCTGACGGCCGTCGGGAGGCTCGCCTAGACTCGACATGTGCCCGCTCTGAAGCCCGCCTACCTGATCCACGGCGAGGATCACGGCGCCGTCGGCGAGCGACGGTCGCGGTTGAAGTCGCTCGCGGAAGCCGACGGCGACGCGGCCAGCGTGGAGGTCTTGGCGGGTGAGGCAGGGACGCCGCAAGCGGTTGGGCTGGTGCTCTCGACGATGACGTTTGCGATCGGGCAGCGCGTGATCGTGGTCGATGGCGCTGAGCGCTTCAAGGAAGCCGATGTCAAGGAGCACATCGTGCCTGCGATGGCCACGATGCCACCCGATACGACGATCGCCTTCTTCGCGCGCGAGGAGGGTCGCACGAAGGCGCCTCCCGCCCTGCACGAGGCGGTGAAAGGTGCGAAAGGCCAAGTCGTGGCGGAGGCGATGATCAAGCCATGGGAGCTGGCGGGCTGGGTGCGCGAGCAGGCGAGCCGTCTTGGGCTCTCGCTCGACGCGTTCGCGGCCAAGACGCTTGTGGCGCAGGTGGGGGAGCGCCAGCAGCGCCTGTTGCGCGAGCTGGAGAAGCTCGCGCTCGCCGCCCAGCCGAGCGAGGGCACCGTCAAGGTGAGCGCGGAGGAGATCGAGCAGCAGTCCGCTCACTCGACCGCGTGGCGAGCATTCTCGCTCGCCGATTCGCTCGTGGGTAGCGACGCGACCGAGGCGGTGCGCTCCTATCTGCGCTTGCGCGCACAGGGCGAGCGCCTGTCAGGGCTCGTCTATCTGATGGCTCAGCGCCTGCGCGACGCCGAGGGTGTGTCGGTGCGCCTGCAGGCGGGCGAGCCGCCGGCGGAGATCAAGCGCAGCCTGCGCATGCCATCGCGCGCCGCGGATCGCTTCATCGCCGATGTGGCCCGTACTGAGCCGGAGCACCTGCGCACGGCGGTGTGCCGCGTCGCCGACCTCGAACTCGACACACGCGGAGGAGCGCCCTTGAGCGGCTCGCGCACATCGCTCTCCTCATTGGAGGAAGACACGCTCGCGATGCGAGCGATCCTCTACATCACAGCTGCCTAGGAGCTGATCTTGGCCAGGGTCCGGGCTGCGCGGGACTTCTTGCGTGCGCCCGTGTTGCGGTGCAAGGCACCACGCTTGACGGCCTTGTCGATCGTGCTCACGAGCCGATGGTGCTCGCTGGAAGCGGTCTCTTGCTCTTTCTCGTGCACCGCGGTCTCCAGGCGACGGAAGTAGGTCTTGATCGCCGAGGTGTATTCGCGGTTCTCCAAGCGCTCGCGCTCGGAGCGGAGGATGCGCTTCTTTTGGGATGCGATGTTGGCCATGTTCAAAGGCGCGTGCGACCGAGTAACCTGCCGGGGCGCGCCGCGCAGCGCCGTACTATAGCGCCCCGTGGCCGCCAGCATCGAGACCGCCGAGCCGCCGCCGGGCTCACCGCCGCCCGGCCGCGTCGCACGCAACACGGCGATCTTCTCGCTCGGCACGGGACTCTCGCGCATACTCGGGCTTGCGCGCGAAATCGTGGCAGCGAGCTTCTTCGGGACGAAGGGGCCCGCGTCCGCGTTCACACTCGCCTTCCAGATCCCCAACCTCGTCAGCAACCTGTTCGCCAACGCGGCCCTATCGGCGGCGTTCGTGCCCGTGTTCACAGACCTGCTCGCGCATGGGCGCAGGCGCGAGGCGTTCCGGCTCGCCTCCACGCTGTTCTGGATAATCCTGATCGTCCTCGGGGCGGTCACAGGCTTTTTCGTGCTCGCGGCCGGCGTGATCATGCCGCTGTTCATCGGCCCGACGTTCAACGGCGCGCTCGAAGCGCTCACCGTCGGTCTCTCGCAGGTGCTCTTCCCGGTGGTACTGCTGATCGGCCTCACCGGGCTGCTGGTGGGGATATTGCAGTCCTACGAACACTTCACGATCCCCGCGATCGCGCCGGCGGTGTGGAACCTGGTGATCATCGTGCTGCTCGTGATCCTGCGCCCGCATTTCCATGGGGGCTACGAAAACGGCCATCAGGTGTATGCGTATGCGATCGCCATCCTGGTGGCGACATTCGTGCAGATGCTGATGGCCTTCGCGGCGCTCGGCCGGATCGACTTTCGCCTGCAGATGTCGATCGACTGGCACGACCCGCGCATCAGACAGGTGTTCACGCTGATGCTGCCCGTGACGATCGGCCTTGGCATCGTCAACCTCGACCAGCTGATCAACTCG
>DATMPT010000349.1:0-10927 GCA_035567355.1 Solirubrobacteraceae bacterium | reverse complement strand
ACGTGCCCGCCATGCTCACACTCGTGGGGGCCTCGCCCGAGGAGGTCGCGCCGATGCTGCTCGACGACCGGGGGGTGCGTGCTCTGGGGAAGGTCTCCGAGGAGGAGAAGAACGCCCAGTTGCACCGCGCGGATGTCCTGTGCGCGCCATCGCTGCGCGGGGAGAGCTTCGGCATGGTCTTGACGGAGGCGTTTGCCGCCCGCACACCGGTTGTGGTCTCCAATATCCCCGGCTACCGAGACGTCGCGCGCGATGGCGTCGATGGCCTGCTCGTGCCGCCCGGCGACGCGCTTGCCTTGGCCGAGGCCCTGCGTGCCCTTGCGCTCGACCCGGTCCGGCGCCGCGCGATGGCCACCGCCGCGCGCGAGCGCGCCGAGCGCTTCTCCTGGGCGCACGTCGCCGAGGAGGTCGTGGAGGTTTACGAGCAGGCGATTGCCGTTGGCCGGCCCGCCACCCACGTGGCGCGTGCGGCCGTGCGCTGTGGCCTTGCCCCGGCCGACCTGCGCCCGCGCGTGCCCGCGCGCAGGCTGCCAAGCTTGGAGCCGGTGCCGCGCGCCGAGCGGCACGCGCTACGCGCTCTTTCGCGCCTGGCGCTGCTCGCCAGCTCGCTCGTGGGCATCGTGCTTGCCTACCTGGCCTTGCAAAAGATCGGCGTCACAAATGTGGCCGCGAGCCTCGTAGCCTCCTCGCCCGGGCTTGTCGCCGCGGGCGTGGGCGTGATGTGCGCCTCGATGTTTGTGCGCGGCATCGCCTGGCATGCGATTCTCAAGGCGGCGCCGACCTGGCGCGTCGCGCGACGCCGCGATGCTTTGCAGGGGACGTTCATCGGCGTGCTTATGTCCGCCACCCTCCCCGCGCGCCTGGGGGAGCCCTCGCGTGCCCTGATCGTCGCGCGTCGTGTCGGGCGCGCGCGAGAGACCCTGCCCGTCGTGCTCGGCACGATGGTCTCGCAAACGTTGCTCAACCTGCTGGCGCTCTTGATCCTCGGCGGCGTCACCTTGTCGAGTGTCAGCTTCGCCGGCAACCACACGAACGTGCTTCTAGCCGTTGCCCTGGCGCCCCTCGGGGTGCTCGTGGCATTGCTGCTGGCGCCGGTACTGGTTTCCCCCGCCGCGGTCTCGCGCTCGCGACGGCTGGCACGTCTGCTCGCGAACGTGCGCGCCGCGCTCGTGCGCGTACGGGCAGGGCTGCGCGTCTTTCGCAACCCGCGCCAGGCCGGCGCGGCCACGCTTCTTCAGCTCTCGGCGTGGGGCCTGCAATGGATGTCCTGCTGGCTCCTGCTGATGGCGCTCGGCTTGGAGGACAAGGCCGGCCTCGCCGCGGCCGCGGCCGTCCTGTTCGCCGTCAACGTCACCGCGGTCATCCCCGCCACGCCGGCCAACGTCGGGGTCTTCCAGGCGGCGTGCGTCGCGGTCCTGGCCGGTGCCTACCACGTGCCCACGGCCGACGCGCTTGCCTACGGGATCGTGTTGCAGGCCGTCGAGATCGCCACCGCGGTGATCATGGGTATGCCCGCGCTTGTCAACGAGGGGCTCTCCTGGAAGGACGTGCGTCTGCGCACGATGCATGCTTCGCCGGTCAAGCTGCCTCCGCTGCCTGGGGCTGCGCGTCGCGTGCCGTCGCGCATACAGTCCTGAGAAGCAGCTCGCAGGAGCCCTGTCTGTCGCGCAGAATCGAGCACTTATGAGCGACGCCTGGGTGTATATGTTGCGGTGCTGCGACGAATCGCTCTACACCGGCTGGACGAATGACTTGACCAAGCGTCTCACTACGCACGCTGCCGGTAAGGCGAGTCGCTACACCGCGAGCAGGCTCCCGGTCGAGCTGGCGGCGGCTTGGGCGATGCCCGATCGCGGTGCGGCGATGCGCGAGGAGATGCGCATCAAGGGCCTGTCGCGTACGCAGAAGCTTGCGCTGCTCGCTCAGGCGCCGCTACCGGCGGTTGCCGGCTGACCCTCGCCTTCGGCCGATCCCTCGGGCGGGTCCTCGTCGTCGAGCTCCCCGAACAGCGACGGATCGCGGTAGGAGCCCTTGATCACGTCATCGGGCGAGCCGTCTGGGAGCAGTCTGCCCTGGCGTGTGCCGAAGTAGATCGCCTGCGGATGGTGGGCTATGAGCGCGAGCGTGGATTGCTCGGGGATCGGGGCGTAGCCGTCTGAGATCTGCATGCCGATCTGCTCCAGCCCGAGCAGCTTCTCGACCTTGAGGTGCTCCGATTGCTCGGGCACGGCCGGGTAGCCCCACGAGTAGCGCCGGCCCTGGGTCGAGGGGATCGCGAGCATCTCGCGCGCACGCCAGTGCAGCCACTCTGCCAGGCCCTCGGCTGTCTGCACGCCGAGGCCGTGCACGAACAGCTGCTCGGCGAACTCTCCATCGGTCTCGAGCTTGGCCATCAGCTCGGTCACCTCCGAGCCGACCGTCACCGCTTGCACGGCGATCACGTCCAACTCCTCCGGTGGCTTGCCGTCGATCGACGGGCGGAAGAAATCCGCGAGGCAGATACGGTCGCCCTTGGGCTGGCGCGGGCAGACAAAACGTGTGAGCTCCCTCGGGGGGACCCGGGAATCCCACCTCGTGGGATTCCCCTTTGCGGGGGATGTAGAGGCGAGGCCGTCGGGGTCGAGCACGACGATCTCGTTGCCCTGCGCATAGCACGGGAAGAAGCCGAGCAGGGCGCGCGGGTGCAGGTAGTCCTGCTCGGCCCACATCCGTTCCAGGCGCGGGCGGAAGTCATCGTCGACGAGCTCGCGCCACGCCTCGCCCTTGACGCCCTTGCCGCCCCAATGAAGCTTGAAGAGGACATGCGTGTCGAGGTGGGAGTACACCTCGTCCATGTCCACCGGCACCTCCTGCACGCCCCACCAAGGAGGCTTTGGAATCGGCTGGCCGGTGCTCACATCGGAGCGCACGGAGTCATCGGCGAAGTTGAGCACCTCCTCCGGCTCCTCGCCCTTCTCACGGAAGGCGGTGGCCCCCGCGCGGAGCTTCTCCAGCAGCGCGTCGTGCGCGTCCGCGTCGATCAGCTGGTCCATCACGGACAGGCCCTCGAAGGCGTCCTTGCAGTAGAACACGCCTGGCCCGTACTGCTCGTCGGATTCCTTGCCGCCGGGGTACAGCGCGCGGTAGGAGAAGGCCCTGTTGATCGCGGCGCCGCCGATCAACACCGGGTACTGCATGCCCTTGGAGTGAAGCTCCTGGATGCACGCCGGCATCTGCTTGGAGGTGGACACGAGCAGCGCGCTGAGGCCGATCGCCGTCGCCTCGTGCTCCTGGGCGGCGTCCAAGATCCTCTGGATCGGCACCTGCTTGCCCAGATCGACGACCGTGTATCCGTTGTTGGTCAGGATCGTGTTGACGAGCGACTTGCCGATGTCGTGCACGTCCCCGAACACGGTCGCCAGCACCACGGTTCCCTTCGTGTAGCCCTCGATCTTGTCCAGGTAGTTCTCCAAGCGCGCGACGGCCTTCTTCATGACCTCGGCGGACTGGAGCACGAACGGCAGGATCAGCTCCCCCGCGCCGAACTTGTCCCCGACCTCCTTCATCGCCGGCAGCAGCACCTCGTTGAGCGTGGGCACCGCGCCGATCTTCTGCACCGACGCGTCGATCCAATCCTCCACGCCCTCCTTGCGGCGGCGCAGGATGTGGAAGTGCAAGGCCTCCTCGGGCTCCATGCCTTCGGTGGGATTGGCGCTCGTCTGCGCCTCCTGCTCGCCCTTGGACTCGAAGTGGGCGATGAACTGCTCCAAGGCGTCCTCGCGGCGGTTGAACACGAGATCGTCGGCCAGCTCGCGCTCCTCGTCGCTTATCTCCGAGTAGGGCGTTATGTGGTTGGGGTTCACCATCGCCAGGTCCAGCCCCGCCTCCACGCAGTGGTGCAGGAAGACCGAGTTGAGCACCGCGCGCGCGCCCGGGCTCACGCCGAATGAGACGTTCGACACGCCCAACGACGTCTTCACGCCGGGGATCTCGGCCTTGATGCGCCTGATGCCCTCGATCGTCTCCACGGCCGAGGGGCGCCACTCCTCGTCACCGGTGGTGAGCGTGAATGTGAGGCAATCGAAGATCAGGACCTCGGGGTCGAGGCCGTGCTCGTCGCAGCAAAGCCCCTTTATCCGTTCTGCTATCTCGACCTTGCGCTGCGCCGTCTTGGCCATGCCGACCTCGTCGATCGTCAGCGCGATCAGGGCCCCTCCGTGCGCGAGTGCCATCGGCACGACGCGGTCGAGCTTGTCGCGGCCGGCCTCGAGGTTGACCGAGTTGACGATCGCCCTGCCCGGGATCTGCTCCAGGGCCCGTTCGATCACCTCAGGCTCCGTGGAATCGATCTGGATCGGCGGCTCCTGGGTCAATGAGATGCGCTTGGCCAGCTGGCGCATCTGCTCGTCCTCGTCGCTGCGCTCGGTCAAGGCCACGCACAGATCGAGCACGTGCGCCCCGCCGGCGACCTGGTCCTCGGCGATCTGCACGAGTCCGTCGTAGTCGTCTGCGAGCAGCAGCTCCTTGGCCTTGCGCGAGCCCTGACTATTCACGCGCTCGCCGACCATCGTCGGGCGGGGCTCCTGCACGAGTGGCGTCGCCGCGATCATCGAAGAGAGGTGAGGCGCGCGCGGCGAAGGACGTGGTTCGACCCTACGCCCGCCCACGCGTTGCGCGATCGCGCGGATGTGCTCGGGCGTGGTCCCGCAGCAGCCCCCGACGACACCGACGCCGTAGCGCTCGACGAACTCCTCCAGCGCCTCGGCCAGCGGCTCTGGTTGCTCGGGGAAAATGGTCTCTCCGTCGGGACCCTGTAGGGGCAGGCCGGCGTTGGGGATGCACGCCACCGGCACCGGGCAGAATTCGCCGAGGAAGCGAATCGCGTCGCGCATGTCCTGTGGGCCGGTCGAGCAGTTCAGCCCGATCACGTCGACCTTCAGCGCCTCCAAGGTGCACAGCACGGCGGAGATGTCGGTGCCGAGCAGCATCTTGCCGCCGTTGGGTAGCAGCGACACCGAGGTATGGACCGGCAGCGTCTTGCCCGTGCTCTTGAAGGCCGCGCGCGCGCCGAAGATGGCTGCCTTGACCTCCAGGATGTCCTGGGCGGTCTCGATGATGATGAGGTCGGCGCCCCCATCGATCAAGCCAGCGGCCTGCTCGGCGAATACCTCGACCAGCTCCCTGAAGGAGATCTGCCCGAGCGTGGGATCGTCTGAGGCGGGCAGGAAGCCGGTGGGGCCGATCGAGCCCGCCACAAAACGGCTCTCACCCGCGGCCTTGCGTGCGATTTCGGCGGCCTTCGTGTTGACCTCGACCGTATAGTCGGCCAGGCCCCACTCGTCCAGCTTCAAGCGTGATGCCTGGAAGGTGTCGGTCTCCACCACTTCCGCGCCGGCCTCGAGCATCGACGCGTGTACGCCCTCGATCACGTCCGGGCGGTTGAGCACTAGCGCCTCGTGGCACTTGCCCTGCAGCCCGCCGTAGTCCTTCTGGGTCAGGTCGAATTGCTCAAGCGTCGCGCCCATGCCGCCGTCGTAGACGACGACCCGCTCGCGCAAGGTTGCCCTGAAGTCTCGCATCCGCTCGGATGCTAGCAGCGCTCAGCGCAACCTTGACACATCTGTGAGAACGTTGGGCAAGGTGGGGTGTTGGTGTTGCGTGGAGGGGGTGCCTCGCGCGCGCGTGCGGCCAGTTAAGAAGCAATGCGTGGGACTATGGTCGCGCGCGCGCAAAGACATGCCTCAGCGGGACATCCACACTGCAGCCTCCAAGTAGGCACTCCTCGACGGAGCGCCTACTTGATGAACAGCATCTCCGAATACTTCGGCAAGGGCCACAGGTCGTCAGCCACGAGCTTCTCCAAGCGGTCGGCCACGTCGCGCACGTCTTCCATTGCGGGGATCGTCGTGTCTCGCATGTACACGGCCCACTTCATCGCCGAGGCGTCCGGTTGGTTGTCACTCAGGTTGGCGTCCTCGAGCTTGACGAGCGCGAACAGGAGCTCCTTGACGAGCGGCTCGACCTCCTCGACCAGCTCGTCCAGGCCTGTGGCTTTGAGCTCGTTCAGGTGCCTCACGGCCGCCGGCAGGAGCATCGTACGCGCGATCTGAGCGGCCGTCTCGGCCTCGATGTTGATCTTGACCGCGTACTGCTCGGTGAAGACCTCCAGGCGCGACTCGAGCTCGCGCTTGGAGAGGACCTTGTACTTCTTGAAGGCGGCCACCGTCTGCTTGTCCACGAGCCAGGGCAGGGCGTCGGGGGTCGTGCGCAGGTTGGCAAGGCCGCGCCTCCCGGCCTCGGAGTGCCACTCCTCGGAGTAGTTATCGCCGTCGAACACCACCTGCTTGTTGGCGACCCAGCTCTCCTTCACGACCTTGGCGACGGCCTTGTCCAAGGTTGCCCCCGAGGCTTTGAGCGCCGTCTTCAGCTTGTCCGCGAGCTCGTCGATCGACTCCGCCACGATCGTGTTGAGCACGGTATTGGGCAGCGCCGGCGACTGGCTGGAGCCGAGCGCCCTGAACTCGAACTTGTTGCCGGTGAACGCGAACGGGCTCGTCCGGTTGCGGTCGCCGCCGTGCAGCGGCAGGGGCGGCAAGACCGGCGTGCCCAGGCCCAGGAACGATCCCGGCTTGGACGTCTGTGCCTTGCCGGACTCGATCGCCGCGAACACCTTCTCGAGCTCTGCGCCCAGGAAGATCGAGATGATCGCCGGCGGTGCCTCGTTGGCGCCCAGCCTGTGGTCCTGGCCCGCGTTGGCGATCGACGCACGCAACAGGGCCTGGTGCTTGTTGACGGCCTGGATAACCGCGGCGCAGAAAAACAGGAAGTTGAGGTTCTCGTGCGGCGTGTCTCCGGGGTCGAGCAGGTTCAGGCCGGTGTCTGTGCCCATCGACCAGTTGTTGTGCTTGCCCGACCCGTTCACGCCCGCGAACGGCTTCTCGTGCAGCAGGCACACCAGCCCGTAGCGGCGCGCCGTGTTCTGCAGGATCTGCATAGTCAGCATCTGGTGGTCGGCGCCCACGTTGGAGTTCTCGAAGATCGGCGCGACCTCGTACTGGTTGGGGGCGACCTCGTTGTGGCGAGTCTTGATCGGCACGCCCAGCTTCGCCAGCTCGATCTCTGTCTCCAGCATGCACGCGAGGATGCGCTCGGGGATCGAGCCGAAGTAGTGGTCGTCGAGCTCGTGGCCCTTCGGCGGCTTGGCGCCATACAGCGTGCGGCCGGTCGTCAGCAGGTCGGGGCGCTCGAAGTAGTACTGCTCGTCGATCAGGAAGTACTCCTGCTCGCAGCCGATCGTCGTGAACACGCGCGCGGCGTCGTCGACGCCGAGCAACTGCAGCGCGCGCACGGCCGCGCCGGAGAGGGCGTCCATCGAGCGCAGCAGCGGGATCTTGTGGTCGAGCGCCTCGCCCGTCCACGACGTGAACGCGGTCGGGATGCACAGCAGCGCCCCGTTCGGGTTCTCCAGGATGAACGCTGGCGACGTGGGGTCCCAGGCGGTGTAGCCGCGCGCCTCGAAGGTGGCGCGGATGCCGCCGGTCGGGAACGAGGAGGCGTCGGGCTCGCCCTGGATCAGCTCCTTGCCGGAGAACTCGGCGATCGCGGTGCCGTCGCCGGCGGGCCCGTAGAAGGAGTCGTGCTTCTCGGCGGTGGAGCCGGTCAGCGGCTGGAACCAGTGCGTGTAGTGCGTGGCCCCCTTCTCCATCGCCCATTCCTTCATCGCCTGGGCGACCGCGTCGGCGAGCGTGGTGTCGAGCGCCTCGCCGCGCTCGAGCGTGCGCTGCAAGGCCTTGAACACGTGCTTTGGCAGGCGGCGGCGCTGGACCGCCACGCTGAACACATTCGAGGCGAAGATCTGGTTGCCGGGAAGGGTCAGGTCCATCGCGCCGAGCGCGCTCCCGTTGGCGCTCCACTGCGCGGCTGTCACGTTCGTCTGGCGGCTCTTTGGCATGGGTGGGCTCGACTCCTCCTGTTTTGTTCTAGGCGTAGGGCGGATTCGCATCGTAGCCCCCCACGCGCGCGCGAGTGTCGCTCAGGTGGCGAAAGCTGGTAGGGGATCTTTCGACAGACGTCCAAAATAGGAGCGGAGACGCGCATGCGCGTCTCTAACCATGGCGCATGCGCCATGGTCTTCATCCAAGAAGGACGCCGCACATGTGCGGCGTCGCCGGCCGGTACATGTACCGGCCGGGACATCGGTGCATGCGCCGATGTCAACAACAATGAGGACTACGGCGCGGCGGGTTGCGGGGCTACGGGGGTGGGCGTCGGGCCCTGTTCGACTTTGCCCGTTTCCGGGTTCACGTGCGTCGGCTTGGGCCGCGGGGCGATGACTGCGACGAACGCTCCCACCGCGCGCCTGCCGCTGGCCAGGCGCGCGAGCGCCTTGCCGTCCAAGCCCGCCTCGACCGTGTAGTGGACGACGTGCAGGCCGGCCTTGACCGGCGTCACCTTCCATATGAAGCGCTTGCTCTTGCCTGGCGCCAACGCTCCCAACGCCCACGTGTTCACGAAAGCCGTTTCCCCGCCCCCGGGCGGATTGACTTCCTCGCTCTGTACGGGCGGGCCGATCAGGTTCGTGCTCGGTCCCGTGTTCACGATCCACACCGGCCGCTTGCGCGAGGAGAGTTTGGGATAGGTGCTCGTGTAATAGAACGAGTCGAGCGTCACCGCCACGTTGGGGATCGTCTTCGCGCCCGTGTTGCGCACGATCAGCGCGAGCCGCGTATCGCTCGCGATCTGCTGTCTGGCGGGGAAGCGCCCCCTCAACACTTCCACCGTATAGACGCCTCTGACTTCGCGGGCGTTGCGTTCGGAGCCGCCGCACCCGCTCGCCAGCACGCCGAGCAGCACGCCGCACACAGCGAGCGCCCCGATCGAAAACCACTTTCCCATCCCCACAGCGAGCGCCACGATACCAGCGCGCGTGGCGCCTGGGCTCCTCGTCGCCTGCGCCTGCACCCGGGCGACGGTGGCGTTCGGTGCAGGCGAGTGTGGTGTCCAGCCTGCCGATCGCATAGAGTTGGAAACGCGCAAGTAGAGGTTTGGGTGGAAGTTACGGGCCGGGTCAGTACAGTTTGGGGGCGGCTACGATCGTTCCCCGAGGAGGGGTTGAGATGGTGCGCAGTGCAGCCGAGCGGGCTTTCCTTCCGACAAGGAACCTGCTCGAGGAAATAGGGGACATGATGATCCTGACGGGCAGGACAATTTCCTCTGCCCTGCGCCCGCCCTACCCCTACGGCGGTGAGTTCGTCTCCCAGTTCCTGTTCGCCCTGCGCCTGTGCTGGTTCCCGCTGCTGATCTCCACGGTGGCGATCTGCTACGCCGCGCCCGGCCTGCAGGCGGCCAACTTCCTGACCTTGTTCGGTGCCTTGGACCGCCTCGGCGGGATCTTCGTGCTCGCCGCGATCCGCGAGATCGGCCCGAACGTGACCGCGATCGTGCTGGCCGGGGTGGCCGGCACCGCGATCACCGCCGACCTCGGCGCGCGCAAGATCCGCGAGGAGCTCGACGCCCTGCAGGTGCTCGGCGTCGACCCCGTCAAGAACCTCGTCGTCCCGCGCTTTTTGGCCCTGATGCTCGTCACGGGCCTATTCAACGTCTACGCGATCCTCTTCGGCCTGTTCGGTGGCATCCTCGCCGAGCTCGTCAACGGCCAGCCGCTCGGCCCCTTCTGGGACACACTGTTCGCCAACGCCTCCACCACCGACCTGTGGGGCTCGGCCTTGAAGACCACCATCTTCGGCGCGATCATCGCGATCGTCTGCTGCTACAAGGGCATGACCGCCTCCGGTGGCGCCGAGGGAGTCGGCCGCGCCGTCAACCAGGCCGTCGTCGTCACGTTCCTGGCGATCTTCTCCTTCGACTACGTCTACACGCAGCTGCTCTTGGCGACGCACCCGAACATCCTGGTCATCAAGTAGATGAACGAACTGCTAGTCACCCCGCGCGAATGGCTTGCCACCACCGGCGAGCTGGGGCGCTTCGCGGGCAACGTTGTACGCGACGTGTGGGGCCTGCGCGTGTTTCGCTTCTTCGGCGAGGGGCTGCGCCAGGCCGGCATCCTGATTGTCTCCTCGACGCTCATCATCTGGGCGCTCATGTTCGTGCTCGGCCTGGAGTGCGGCATCGAGGGCGCCTACTTCCTCGAGGCCCAGGGCGCGCCCGCCTACGCGGGCGTCTTCACCGCGTGGTGCGACCTGCGCGAGATCATCCCCTACGCGTTCGGCTACATGATGGCCGCCAAGGTCGGCACGGGAATCGTCGCCGAGCTCGGCGCGATGCGCATCTCCGATGAGATCGACGCGCTCGAGGTGATGGGCATCGACTCGCTCACGTTCCTCTGCGCCACGCGCCTCCTGGCCGCCTGGGTGGTGCTCCCGTTCATGTACCTGGCCGGCGTCGGCGCCGCCTTCCTCGCCTCCTACATCGCCGTCGTCCAGCAGGTCGCCACCGTCTCCGCAGGTGGCTACCTCCTGATCTTCTGGCAATTCCAGAACCCGCCCGACTTCCTCTTCAGCCTGATCAAGGCCATGTTCATGGCCACCGCGATCGTGCTCGTGGGCTGTTACTACGGCTACAACGCCAGTGGTGGGCCCGTAGGTGTGGGCACCGCCACCGCCAAGTCCATGGTTTTGAACATCATCCTCGTGCACCTGATCGGGATGCTGGGCACCCAGGTCTTCTGGGGCGCCAACCCGAAAGCCCCGATCGGAGGCTGACCGGTGGCCACGCGCGAGCAGGGCCCTCCCGGGGGGGACAGGCCGCCAAGAGGGGGAGACGAGCCTCCCGCGGGGGACCGAGATGAGAGCGGCGAGTTCGAGTTTCATACCGGCGTCAATCGCCCCACCGGCCGCCCGGACGCGATCGAGTTCGTGGGCGTGCACAAGTCCTTCGGCTCAAACCACGTCCTGCGCGGCTTGAACATGGGCTTGCCCGAAGGCCAGAT
>DATMPT010000348.1:0-2704 GCA_035567355.1 Solirubrobacteraceae bacterium | reverse complement strand
AGGCGCGCTGTTGGATCGGAGGGCCGGGTGTTCTTCATCGACAGCCTGCGCACCGAGAAGGCCTCGGCCATCGACCACACGCTTCCCGACCAGGATGAGGAGACGATGCTCCGACGGCTCGCCGACGGACGCGAGTATCGCATCGTCAAGCGCTTCCACGAACCCGAGTCGCTGCGGCAGCGACTCGCCTCGCTCGGCTGGAACGCCGCGGTGCGGACGACGAGCGAGTTCTTCATCTACGGGCAGGCGACCCCCGGGGTATAGAGCCTGCTCGTTTGCTACAGACGCATGGCTCTACCCTGCAGTCATTGACGCGCTCGTTGCATCCGACTCCTCCCTGCTCGACTTGGTCGAAGCTGTGCGTGCGCTGTCGTATGGTCGTCCGAGTGATCGCAGCGTGGAGGGGATGCTGCGCGAGCGGCGCGGCACATGCTCCACCAAGCATTTGTTTCTCGCCCGGACGTTGGCCGAGCGCTTCCCCGAAACCGAGCCGCTGATTATGCACCGCGTCTATACGCTCGATCGTGCTCGTGCTCACGAGCTGTTCGGCGCGGCGGTCGCCGAAGTCGTTCCCGAGGAGGGGCTCGTCGATGTCCACCGCTACATCACCGCCAGGCTCCAGGGGCGGCGTATGGGGATCGATGCGACGTTCACTGGCGCGGCGTGGGACGGTTGCTCCGCGCTGCCGCTTGCCTGCGGCCCGGGCGAGGACTACCCGGCCGGCGAGGACCCTGACGCGGAGAAGCGAGCACTTGAGGAGCAGCACTGTGACCCGGCGATCCGTGAGCCGCTCATCGCAGCCCTCGCCTCGGCCGATGCCGAACCCGACGCCAGCGGCTGAAAATCGCCTCGCCTCGGCTCTCATACATCCCATCGATGAGCTGTAGCGCCCTCGTTTACGCTGAGGTAAGCACAGGTCAAATCGTGCTACCGCCGCACCTCGTCCTGGGCGTAGGTCTCCTGCGATGCTTCGACCGTTGCTCGCTTCAGGAGTCGCACGGTCACAGAGAGCTGGCGCTGCCGTATCTGCTCGGCGTCTGGGCCTTCAGCAGGGTACGCGGTGATCGTGACCTTGAGCCCGTCAGGAGAGATGCGCTGTTCGACAAAGGGCTGAGCGCACGATGGAGACGGACGCTGCTCCATCTCTCGATCCTAGCGCCGGTTCTGCGATCACCCAGCGCTACCCGTGACTCAGGCTGCGCTCTCTGTGGGAGCCGGCCGGCGGGCCGTCCCGAGGATATGCGGATCGGCCGGGAGCAGTGGCGCGGGGCTGAATGGAAAGCGCTCGCACGCCTCGATCGCGAAACCAGCGCGTTCGATCCCGGAGGTCGTGTCGCGGGTCAGGTGACACCCTCCGGCGAGGCGGGGCCAGAACGTCGCGTCGGCGAATCGCTGAAAGCGTGCCTCCCACGGCCGCTTGGAGATCACGTGCTCGTAGAAGCGCAGCTCGCCACCGGGGCGGATCACGCGGAACAGCTCGGCGAGCGCTCGCGCCTGGTCGGGCACTGTGCAGAGCACGAGCGCGGCTACTCCGGCATCGAAGGAGGCTTCCTCGCCGGGTAGCCGATCGGCGTCGCCCTCAAGGACCGAGACGGTGACAGGCGCGTTGGCGGCGGCAGCTTGCGCGCGCTCGCGCAGATAGCCCTCCGGCTCGACGGCGAGGACTTCGCTGACCGTCGTCGGGTAGTGACGAAAGTTGGCGCCGCTGCCGGCGCCCACCTCGATCACCCGGCCGCTCAAGCCCGCGAGCAGCGTGCGGCGATGCTCAGCGCCGCCGCGGCCTTCGGCGAGCGCAGCGACCCTTGTGTAGATACGAGCGAAGACGGGGCGAGCTTGCTCGACGGCCATCGCCACAGTATTCTGCGGTGATCGCTGCTACGGCGCGGCTCGCGATGGCCGCGGCTAGCTCCCGCTTGGGATGAGCTGGAGGATGGGGATTGTTCGACCGGCGAGGGCTGCGCTGTCTCGGTAGGAGGCAAACGCCGGGAAGACGCGGTCGGCGAGCTCCCAGAGCCTGGCGCAGGACGCAGCGTCCTCGATGATCTCGACCCGGTAGGGCTGGCCGCCCAAGAGGACCTCGGGGTTCGCGCGCGCGTTGTAGAACCACGAAGGGTTGTCGGAGCGGCCGGCTTGTGAGGCGATGATCGTGACTCGCTCGCCGTCGTGGAAATAGATGACGGCGTTGCGGCGGAGGAGACCGGTGCGCGCGCCGCGCGTCTGGAGCAGAGCGGTCGGGAGCAGGAGTCCGGTGCCGAGGCGGCCTTTGGTCAGGCGCAGCAGGTATGGGTCGATGTTCCACACGATCGCGCTCCAGATGGCCTTCCTCGACAGCCACCTCGCCAGGCGGCTGCTGGCGAGGCGGACGTACGCACGGTAGATCGGGCCACGAGGGGCGCGCGGGTCGACGTATCGGAGGGTCCCATGTGTGGACATCGGCAAGAGGCTTCGCTCGATTGTCTCAAGCGACGCGCTCTGTGGTCTCGTATTCGACCTCGCCGGCGTGTACGGGCTCGCGGCAGTACCCGCAGACCACGAGCGGTGCGAGCTCGGCACCGCAGGTGCGGTGGCGGACATGCAGCCGGGGGTCCTTGGGGTCGAGCAGATGGCGCTCGGCCCACGCCTTGATCGTGAGGATCGCGGGAAAGAGGTCGAGGCCGGCCTCGGTGAGGCGGTACTCGTACCAGTCGGGGTCGGTGCGGTAGCG